>NZ_JBRCHD010000063.1:0-39952 GCF_053489755.1 Rhodoflexus sp. | reverse complement strand
TATCTGGCGCTGGTGGAAGACTACGTTACCACGGCGATTATTTTCATCGCTTTTGGCGCGAGCATTTACTACCTGAGTTCTTGGTGGGACAAGCGCCTCAACGCGGCGGCAAGCGAAACGAATCCGTAGCGTATCTTTGTGTAACGGGGGAATGTATCTATGTACAATGTAACACGCCCTTCAGGGTGTGTAAGTAATTGAAAGTCAACAAGCAGATGAATCGCACCCTGAAGGGTACGATACGTTTTAATTTGAACGTGGCTCTGTAAAACATTGATGAAAAAAGAATTTAACATAACAGGCACATGCCGCCACGAAGAGCATTACATGATGGACGACAGCCGTCGTTTTGAAAGCATTATGGATTTCGTGGAACGAGGTAAATATTTCGTTATCAACCGTCCGCGTCAGTACGGGAAAACGACGATGCTGTTTGCGCTGCTGCGAGAATTGCGAAAAAGTGAAAATTATTTGCCCATCATGATGAGTTTTCAAGGCTTAGACTCTTCGGTGTATGAGAGTGCTACTGCCTTTGGAAGATTTTTTTACACTGAGTTGTGCGATGCCTTGCAACAGTCAGACGAGTTTGATAAAAAGACGCAACTGGCAGATTTGCCTGTGCCGAAAAGCATGCAGGAACTTTCTAAAAGTATCACGGCAATCGTCAAAATGACCAATAAAAAATTGGTTTTGCTGATAGATGAGGTAGATGCAAGCAGTAATTACGAGCCTTTTCTGGTCTTGCTGGGCATGTTGCGCACCAAGTTTCTAAGCCGTGATTTGCCTCAGCATTACACTTTTCACAGCATCGTACTGGCAGGCGTGCATGATATTAAGTCGCTGAAATTCAAGCTGCGCAACCCCGAAGACGCACAGTACAACAGCCCTTGGAACATTGCCTCAGATTTCAAGGTGGTGATGGAATTTTACCCCAATGAAATTGCACACATGCTCAAAGAGTACAGCGCGGCAGAAAATGTGCAAATGGACTTTGAGGCGATTTCAGAAAAATTGTATTACTACACGTCCGGCTATCCGTTTCTGGTATCCAAACTTTGCAAAACGATTGCCGAAGACATCTTGCCCACCAAAGAAGATAAAAGCCGCTGGACACTGGACGACTTGGAAAGAAGCGTTCAACTGCTTTTGCAGGAGCGCAACACCAATTTTGACAGCCTGATAAAAAATCTGGAAAACAACCAAGAACTTTATCGTCTGGTTGAATCTATCTTGATAGATGGTTTCCAAATGCCTTACAGCCCTTACAACCAAAGTATTTTGCTGGGTGAAATGTACGGTATTTTCAAACGGGATAACAAGGTTAGCATTCACAACCGCATTTACGAACAGGTGATATACGAATACCTGACAGTGAATCGGTTAGAAAAATTGAAAGAGAAGGAAACGGAATACAATTTCCGCGACAACTACGTTGCCTCTGATGGCAGCCTTGATATGCCCAAAGCACTGCGCAAGTTTCAGGCGTTTATGAAAGAGCAGTACAGCAAACGCAACCAAAACCTGATAGAGAGCGAGTGGCGGCTGATTTTTTTAGCCTTTTTAAAGCCGATTATCAACGGGAAGGGTTACGATTTCAAAGAAGTAGAAACATCGGAAGAAAAGCGACTGGATATTGTCGTTACCTACCTGCAATGGCGATATATCATTGAGTTGAAGCGTTGGAGCGGGGAAAAATCGCATGAAAGAGGTTTAAATCAGTTGGCAAACTATCTGGAGATTCACGGAGTCAATCAGGGCTGGCTGTTGATATTTGATGACCGCAAAAATCCGACATGGCGCGAGGAGTTAATCCATCACCAAGGCAAAGAAATTTTTGCCGTCTGGGTATAGCGCCTGAAAACCGTATCTTTGCGCTTCAAAAAAATTGATAAAAACAGCTTTTGCTATGGCATTGGAATACAACCACCGAGAGATTGAAGCCAAATGGCAGCGTTACTGGCGCGAAAACAATATCTACAAAACCTACAACGATACGGACAAACCCAAGTGCTATGTGCTGGATATGTTCCCCTATCCTTCGGGGGCGGGGCTGCACGTAGGGCATCCGCTGGGCTACATCGCTTCCGATATTGTGGCGCGGTTCAAACGCCTAAAAGGTTTCAACGTGCTGCACCCGATGGGCTTCGACTCTTTCGGTTTGCCCGCCGAGCAATACGCCATTGATACCGGACAGCATCCGGCAATCACGACCGCCAAAAACATAGAAACGTTCAAAAGTCAGTTAAATAAAATCGGCTTTTCCTACGATTGGGAGCGCGAAGTGCAAACTTCCGCACCCGATTATTACCGCTGGACGCAGTGGATTTTCATGCAGATTTTCAATTCGTGGTACGACTTTGCCGACCCTGCTAACCAAGGGCGCGGCAAGGCAAAACCTATCGGCGAACTGATTGCCATTTTTGAAAAAGAAGGCAACGCCAACGTTCATGCGGCTTGCGATGAGGAAACGCCGCAATTTACCGCCGCCGAGTGGCAGGCGATGAGCGAGCCGCAGCGGCAGGAAATGCTCTTGAAATACCGCCTGACCTATCTTGCCGATGAGTGGGTAAACTGGTGTCCCGCCTTAGGAAGCGTACTGTCTAACGACGAAGTGAAAGACGGCGTAAGCGAGCGCGGCGGCTATCCCGTAGAGCGCAAGCAAATGCGCCAATGGATGATGCGCATCACCGCCTACGCCGAGCGATTGTTGCAAGACTTAAACGACGTGGACTTTTCCGAATCGCTCAAAGAAATGCAGCGCAACTGGATTGGCAAATCCGTTGGCGCGGAGGTTAGTTTTGCAATAGAAGGACATCCCGACAAGCGCATCAAGGTTTACACCACCCGCATAGATACCATCTACGGCGTAACTTTTATGGTCTTAGCGCCTGAACATGAGTTGGTCGCTCAATTGGTAACGCCCGACCGCTACGAAGAGGTGATGGACTATGTGGAAAAAGCCAAAAACCGTTCCGAGCGCGAGCGCATGGCGGACACTAAAACCGTTTCGGGCGTGTTTACGGGCAGCTACTGCATCAATCCGTTCAACGGCGAAAAAGTACCCATATGGTTAGCCGACTACGTGCTGGCAGGCTATGGCACAGGCGCGGTAATGGCGGTGCCAAGCGGCGACCAACGCGACTGGACGTTTGCCAAGCATTTCGGGTTGCCGATTGTCCAAATTCTGGACGCGCAACAAAACCTTGACAAACAAGCCGATGCCACCAAAGAAGGGCGCTACATCAACTCTGGCATGATTAACGGGCTGACCTATGCCGAAGCGATGCCAAAACTGCTGGCTTTTCTGCAAGAAAAAGGCATTGGCAAGGCAAAGGTAAACTACCGTATGCGCGATGCGGTTTTCAGCCGTCAGCGCTACTGGGGCGAGCCTGTACCTGTCTATTTTGACGAAAACAACATCCCGCGCCTGATTGAGGAAAGCGAGTTGCCGTTGTTGCTGCCCGAAATTGACGAGTATAAACCCACCCCGACAGGCGAACCGCCGCTGGGACGCGCCACCGATTGGAAATACCGCAAAAACGGCAAAGAATACCGCTACGAACTTAGCACCATGCCGGGCTGGGCAGGCAGCAGTTGGTACTTCCTGCGCTACATGGATGCCCGCAACGAGCGCGCGTTTGCCGACCGTGCGGCAATTGATTATTGGAATCAAGTGGACTTGTACGTGGGCGGCGCCGAACACGCCGTCGGGCACTTGCTCTATTCCCGTTTCTGGCACAAGTTCCTGTTTGACAGGGGCTATGTCGGCTACCATGAGCCTTACAAAAAACTCTTGAATCAGGGGAAAATTCAGGGGCGTTCAAGCATTATTTACAAACTCAAAAACGACAACAAGTTCGTTTCCAAAGGGTTGAAAGACCAATACGGCGAAGTTGTAGCCTTGCGCGCGCCTATTGAAATGGTAGAAAACGATGTGCTTGACATAAACGCCTACAAACAATTCCGCCCGGAATATGCGGCGGCGGAATTTATTGCCGAAAATGGCAAATTTATTTGTGATGAGTTGATAGAAAAAATGTCCAAGTCTAAATACAACGTCGTGAATCCCGACGAGGTAGTGGAGCGCTACGGAGCCGATACGCTGCGCCTCTACGAAATGTTCCTTGGACCGATTGAAGCCGATAAACCATGGAGCACGCACGGCATTGAAGGCGTTTACAAGTTCTTGCGCAAGCTGTGGCGCTTGTTCTTTGATGAAAAAGGCAATTTCATCGTTACCGATGGCGAACCGACCGCGGAGGAACTCAAAATTCTGCACAAAACCATCAAAAAGGTGGAAGATGACATTGAAAACTTTTCATTCAACACAACGGTTAGTCAGCTGATGATTTGTGTGAATGAACTGGGCAGCCTGAAATGCCACAAAGCCGCCGTTTTGAACGATTTGCTGGTGATTCTCTCGCCTTACGCGCCGCACATTGCCGAAGAATTGTGGGCGAAAATGGGGCATACGCATAGCATCGTTACAGCCGCTTATCCGCAGTGGAACGCCGCCTATTTGGTAGAATCGGTGATTGAATACCCGATTTCCATCAACGGCAAGGTGCGCGGGCAACTGCAACTGGGAGCTGACCTCACGCCGCAGGAAATTGAGCGGCAGGCGCTGGCTTCCGACATTTTCAAGAAGTATTCCGAAGGCAAAACGCCCAAGAAAGTAATTGTAGTACCCAAAAAAATCGTAAACATCGTACTCTGAAACTAAATCATGCCGAATGCACCCCGAATGACCGTGTTTTTGCTGGCAGCGGTTAATTTTACACACATCATGGACTTCATGATTATGATGCCGCTTGGCGATATTCTGATGCGCAGTTTTCGCATAGAGCCGCAACAGTTTTCTATCATGGTTTCCGCCTACACGCTTTCGGCAGGGGTTTCGGGCTTTCTGGGAGCGTTTGTTATTGACCGTTTTGACCGCAAAAACTTTCTCATTGCGCTCTACGGCGGTTTTCTGATAGGCACAATCGCCTGCGGATTGGTGGACAGCTACATCCCGATGGTGATTGCGCGAGCGGTAACGGGCGTTTTTGGCGGAGTCATTGGTTCGCTGGTCATGTCCATTGTGAGCGACCTGTATCCTTGGGAAAAGCGCGGCAGGGCGATGGCATTGCTTTCCGCCTCATTTTCAGCGGCTTCTGTTCTGGGCGTTCCTTTTGGGCTTTTCATGGCAGATAAAATGGGCTGGCCTGCGCCTTTCCTCTTTCTGGGGGCTTTCGGCTCGGCGCTGATTGCGGTGCTGTGGAACGTGTTGCCACCGATGCGGGCGCATTTAGCAGTGCAAAAACCGCGCGTAAACCCTGTAAAAATGTTGCAAAATATTTTCAAAGACCCCAATCAGCGGCTGGGCTTGGGGCTGACTTTTGCGCTGGTGTTCAGCCAAATGATTATGATTCCTTTCATTGCGCCTTACATGATTCGCAACGTGGGACTAAGCCAATCGCAAATCCCGTTGATTTATCTCTTTGGCGGGCTTTCTACGATTGCCTCGGCGCAAATAGTCGGGCGTTTTACCGATAAATTGGGCGTGAAAAAAGTATTTTTTGTCGCTATGCTGCTGTCTTACCTGCCGATTATTGCGATTACGAACCTGCCCGCCGTACCTGTTTACGTAGCGCTCACCGCCACCACTTTTTTCTTTATTTTCCTCAACAGTCGCATCATTCCCGCCAATACGATGGTTTCCGGCGTAGTTGGCAAAGAAGGACGCGGCGGTTTTATGAGCATCAATTCAAGCGTAATGCAAATCGCTTCGGCATCGGGGGCGTTTTTTGCCGGCTTGCTGGTGCGCGAGGGCGCAACTACGCGTCTGGAAGGGTTTTATTTGGTGGGCATCGCTTCGGTGCTGATTAGCGCCGTTTGTCTACTGATTGCGCCGCGCTTAAAATTTGTCGGGTAGCATGAAAATCGGTTTATTTTTCGGTTCGTTTAATCCTATTCACATCGGACATTTGATTATTGCCAACACAGTGGCGGAGAGTTCCGATTTTTCGCAGGTTTGGTTTGTCGTTTCGCCGCACAACCCATTCAAGCAAAGCGGCACGCTGCTGCACGAACACGACCGCATGGAGATGGTGCGCCTTGCGATTGCCGATAACTACAAACTCAACGCAACCGATATAGAGTTCCGAATGCCGCGCCCCAGTTACACAATTGACACGCTGACCTACCTGAGCGAAAAATATCCCAAACACGAGTTCCGCGTCATTATCGGGCAAGACAATTTGGACAATTTTACCAAGTGGAAAAACTATCGGAAAATATTGGAATATTACGGGCTGATTATCTATCCGCGCTATGGCGCAGGTTTTTCGCCGCTGATGGAACATCCTAACGTAACGATCGTAGAAGCGCCCATGATTGATATTTCCGCCACTTTCATCCGCGATTGCGTCAAAAAAGGACGAAGCATTCAGTATCTCGTACACGAAGACGTGATGCGCTACATCAAAGGCAAAAAATTATACCTGTAAGAATTCGCCAAAAACCAAACTTTTTTACGGGAAAGCGGGTAATTTTGGGTCTGTCCGTAAGAATCGTAAATATCATTTTGTGAACTTTGCATGGCGTTATAGTCTGTTTTTGTGGCTGCTTTTTATTATCCGTCCGCTTTTTGCCGAAAAAGTATCGGATACGCTCAGACTAAATTTAGGCACTTCAAAAATTGATTTGGTGCCTTACGCCGTTGTACAGGAAGACAGCACAAAAGAATTAATTTGGGAGCAGGTGCAGCCTCTTCCTTTTCACGTTCCAGCAGATGGGCGTTTGTATTTTCCTCATCACAACAATAATGTTTACTGGATCAGGGTATTCATCAAGAATCCGCATGATATACCATTGACACGTTTTCTTGAAGTCAAAAACGCTACCATTAACCGCATCAGTTGTTATGTTACTTGTTATGTGGAAGGAGGTGCGGTGTTTTTGGCAGGTATGCATACAGGTGATGCGCTTGCATACGATACACGCCCCGTACAGAGCAACTATTTCATTTTTCCGATAGAGTTGCGTGCCGGAGCAAATACGGAAATACTTCTTGCAATTGATACGGAAACTGATGCAGTCAATTTGCCGATGGTTTTGTGGGAGCCGCAGTCGCTGCTGGAAAGTACGCAACACGAACGCTGGATTTTTGGGCTTTTCTACGGCGTACTGCTGTTTACGATTGTTTTCCACCTGTTTTTGTTCTACAAACTCAACGACGATGCCGTTATCTATTACATCGGCTATGTAGTTGGAGTAGGGGGATTCATGCTCTCTATGGACGGCCTGGCAGCGCAATACATCTTATCAGACTTTCCACAATTAGGCAATAGTATGTTACCTTTCTTTGCGCTTTTTGGAGGTCTTTGCCTTGTTATATTTTCTTACAAATACTTAGGAAAAGAAAATCTTGCTCGGTGGGCACGAATAGCGCTGGGGGGCATAGGTGCGATTTGTGTTTTACTGATGCCTTTTTGCTTTGCTTCCAACGATGTAATCACATATACGATCATTGCAGCTTCTGTAATGATTCCGCTGTGCAGCATCGTGGCAGTTGTGGCAGGTGTGGTTGCCTATCGCAAAGACCCGCTGCGAGCCAAGTACTTCATTGCAGCTTTTGTATTCCTGATTGTTGGCGTATTCCTGATTGTTGTCAAAGGTTTTGGCATTGTGATAGGCGATTTGAATGACTACGGATTGAAGTTTGGCGTAGGAGCAGAGATCGTCATTTTTGCATTTGCCCTTACGGTTCGTTTCAAGCAAATGGACGAACAGACGCAGGCGCTTGCCTTAGAAAATCTGCAAAACCTGAACCGCATCAAAGATGAGTACAACAACACTTTGCAGGATGAAGTAGCCCGTCGTACCGAAGAACTTAGTAAAGCCAATCAAAAGCTTACCGACAGTATCCGCTATGCCAAGCGCTTGCAGGAGGCGGTACTACCGCGCCGCGCTGCTATCAGCAATTTGTTCCCGTACAGCAGCATTTTAGACCAGCCCCGCGATATTGTCAGCGGCGACTTCTTCTGGGTTGGCACCGCAGGCAGAAAAAAGATGCTGGCAGTTGTGGACTGTACGGGACACGGCGCACACGGAGCGTTTATGTCCATCCTCGGTTGCCGCTTGTTTGATGAACTTTCCGAGCAGTTGGATTCCGACTGCCCTGCCGAGTGGCTGACACATTTAGACCGTCGCTTTCGCCGCGTATTGGTTGGAGAAGGCGATGAGGCAATCCACGCCGCAAGTATGGACGTGGCGCTGTTTGTCTATGATGAGGTGGAAGGCATCGTAGAATATGCTGGAGCGCGTCGTCCCTTGTACCATTTCCGCGCAGGTAGCCTGCATGTCCACAAGGGTAGCCCGGTAGCCATCGGCGGAACGCTTTCCGGCAAACGCGGAACAGCCATTTTTGAAAAGCATCGCATTGACGCTATACAGGGCGATGTTTTTTACATGTTTAGCGATGGCTACGCCGACCAGTTCGGCGGGCAGCCCGAACAAAAACTCACCGTAGGTCGCTTCAAGAAAATCTTGAGCGACATCCACCAACGCCCGATTCATAAGCACGAAAGTTATTTATTGGAACATCTGGTAAACTGGCAGCAGGGCGCACCGCAAATGGATGACATTTTGGTAGTAGGAGTGGCAATGGCTTAACGCTTATTGCAGCCTGCGTATAGTTCACGGTCGGTGAAATAAATCACGAAATCCGCCACGTTCCTGTCTTGTACGTAGGCGATGCTGTAATTGGCAAATCCGCGCTTATCGGTAAAATACCAGAATCCGGGCTTGTCGGCAAAAAGCGGATTGGTTTCCTGAAAAATGACCACATGGGCGTTAAATTCGTTGTTTTTTTCTACAAACACCCGAAAAGTTGCCAGATAGGGGTCTTTTTCTACATAAATCTGCCCGAAAACATCGCAAGGCGTTGGGCGCGACTGTAGCGGTGGGGCTGCCGCCAGCCCCGCCCACCACAGCCACATAGCAAGCAACATATTCATTGATGAAGACATAACAAATTAAACGTTCGCTTACAGAGGCAAACTTTTACACACATTGACAAATTCACGCGATTTGAGCGAAGCGCCGCCAATCAGTCCGCCGTCCACATCGGGGCAGGCGAAGAGTTCAGGGGCGTTTTTCGCATTGCAACTGCCGCCGTAGAGCAGCGTCGTATGGTCTGCAATAGTTGCGCCATAGCGAGCGGCAATGTGCCCGCGCAAAGCGGCGTGCATTTCCTGCGCCTGTTCAGCGCTTGCTGTCATCCCTGTGCCAATCGCCCAGATAGGCTCATAAGCAATGACAACTTTGCTAAAATCCTCTGCCGAAAGGTGGAAAAGCCCGTCGGTGAGTTGTTGTTTGACAAAGCCGATGTATTCGCCGTTTTGGCGCAAATCGAGCGATTCGCCACAGCAGAAAATCGGGGTCATGTGGTTGGCAAGTACCTGCCGCACTTTTTCGGCCAGCAACTCATCGCTTTCCTTGAAATACTCGCGGCGTTCGCTGTGGCCCAGAATTACATAATCTACGCCAAAAGAGCGCAAAATAGGCGCGGAAACTTCGCCTGTATAAGCGCCTGACGGTTTCTCGTGGCAATTTTGCGCGCCCATCGCTATGTTAGCTCGCGACTGGAACAGTTTTTTTGCAAACCCCAGATAGGGAAAAGGCATACAAAGCACAACCTGCACATACGAGTTTACCTCGTCTTGCACCATATTAACAACCTCTGAAATTAGGATGATTCCTTCTTCGCGGGTAAGGTTCATTTTCCAGTTGCCGGCTACTATTTTTTTTCTCATAGGTTAGGGGTTTTACAGGCAAAAATCAGCATTTCGTTGTTATATGTAATGATTCACAGTTGCCATGCATACGGCATTTTGTCAATAAAAAATGCATGATATTACTACAAAGATAACAAGCCTAACGGCTTTTGTCGTAAAAACTCGTAGGGCTGTCATCTTTGCAGTTGGTTACGTGATCATATCATTTAGAATACCTTAGGCATGGCGCTTTGATGATAAAAACAACAGGATGTAAAATCCTTACCGCTTTAAATTCTCTCTAATGCCAGTTGATAAGCCTCCTGATAGTGGCGGTAGAGGCGGCTCCAGTCAAAATCAACAGAGGCGGCTTCTACTCTATTGCGCTGCGCGATGCGGTCGCGGCGGCTCATCTGCACAAAGCGAAACATCTGCTCTGCCAACTGATTGGCCGCATCGTTAAACGAGCGGTTGTAGCGATTGACGATGTAAATGCCCTTTTCTTCATGATCGCGGAGGTTTTTCATCGCATAGTCGCCGAAGCCCGAAAGATCGCTTGTTACCGAAGGAACGCCGCTTGCCATACATTCCAGAGGAGTGTAGCCCCAAGGCTCATAGTAGCTTGGGAAAATGCCTAAGTGGCAACCGCGTACAAAGTGGTTATACTCCATGCCAAACAGCGGACTGGCAGGTGAAATAAAATCAGGATGGTAAACAATTTTAACCTTATCGTAAGGATGGTTGACCAACTGCGAAACACGCAGGAAATTCAGGATTTCATCTTTCTGGTCATCCACGAGGTTATGTGTAACCACCATCGGTAGGTTTTTGCTACGCCAACTCTGCACGGTGCGGCGCAGTCGCAGTCGCCAGTAGTCATCAATAAAAGCTTCTAACGGGGGTAGTTTAGGCGAGGTACCGCCAGCTACTTCGTTGAACATTCGCTCGCCAATCTGCTCGGTAATTGCCTTGCAGGTCTGGCGAATTTCTTCCAGCATCGCACGAGTGTGCAAGGCAAAGGGGTTGATACTTGTAAAAGGTCGTTTGGTAATGAAAAACATCACTACCGTAACATCTATGTCATAGAGGCGCATCAGCCCATTAAGTCTTGCCAGCGCCTCCAGCGTCAGGTCAAAGCCCTTGTTACGGTACTCATAGCGCCCGGAGGTGAAGAAATACAGCGTTTTGTCTAAATCAAATTTGTAGTTGTGGAAAAAATGCCCCATCACAAAGCGATGGATTTGCTTTTTATATTCCAAGTGCAAGTTCTGGAACTCGTGGAGGGCAACAAATCGTTCAACATTCAGCCCATTGGGAACTATGTTGTCGGGTTTGCGCCCCAGCAAGTGGATGCACTCCTCGCCCGTAACGTCGCTGACGGTGTTGAAAACCTGCGCTCCGTGCGCCGCCGCCCGTTCAATGGCAACCGAAGGCTCAATATTGAAGTGCCGCGCTTCGTACGCCCAGTTCAGAAAAGGCAGATGATTGTAAAAATCGGGGTCGTTCATTGCCAGATAACGCCCTAGCAGCGTAGCATGAGTTGTAAACACAATCGTTATGGGCAGGTTCAGGTAGCGAATTTCCGGAATGGGAGTACCTGCCATCCACTCATGGAAATGGGCAATAATTTTTTGCTGCGTGTTCTGCCCGTCGGCAAGGCGAATAAAAAACTCTTTCACCGTGAAGCCAAAGGCAACCACTTGATTAATTAATTCTACATCCGGCGGAGTGCTGATGTTATGATGTTCCCAGAGTTCATACTTGATGTCGCCCAGCCGATGATAAACACCATATAGATTAAAAAGCACTACACGCGGCTTGCCAGTTACTAACCAGTAGCCGTAGTGTACCTCAAAGCCCGACTCACGCATTTTATGCACCGCCCGCCCAATTGGGTTGTCGTAGTCGCTTGCATCGGCAGGCTCAAATTCTGCCTGCACATTTGGATGAATATAAGGGCCCAAACAGCAATAGTTATCCTTCCAGACCGACACTGCGGCAGGAATTTTCGTTCTGATAACTGTGTATATACCACCTACCTGATTGCAAACCTCCCAGGCACTTTCTATTAACAAAGGGGAATCCTGATTCATGAGCTTGTTCTGATCATTTCGCTGCGTTCAAATTAAACAAAAAATTTACTTTTCGTGCAATCTGTTTAATTTTGAATTCCGTAGAAGATCAACCTTAATTTTTGCTATGGATGCTCAGAACCGATATGTTGCTCTTGTTACTGGCGCTACCGGCGGACTTGGCACGGCTATCTGCAAACAATTGGATACCGACGGCTACCGCGTAGTGGCTACCTATAAAACACGGGATAAAGCTGAAAAATGGCGGCTACAAATGCAAGAAAGCAACTTGCAGTTTGATATGTATCAGACAGATGTAGCTGATTTTGAGAATGTTGGCAAAACGATACATGCAATTGAGCAGGAAGTTGGCGGTATAGACGTACTGGTAAATTGTGCAGGAATGACGCAAGACGGACAATTTCGCAAAATGACCTTTGAGCGTTGGGATGCTGTTATCAAAGTAAACCTATACGGCGTTTTTAACTGCTGCCGCCACGTTATCAACCCAATGATTGAACGCGGCTACGGGCGCATCATCAATATTTCTTCCATTAGCGCACAAAAAGGACAGTTTGGCGAGGTTAATTACGCCGCTGCTAAGGCTGGCATTCATGGACTTACGAAAACGCTCGCGCTGGAAGTTGCCCGCAAAGGCATCACTGTTAACACCATTTCACCGGGCTATATCGCTACTGATATGGTTTTAGCCATTCCTGAAGATGTGCGCAACAACCGTATCCTCCCTGAAATTCCCGTCGGGCGCTTTGGCGGCACTGACGAAATAGCAGCGTTAGTGTCTTTCCTTTCCTCGCCCAACAGCAGTTTTATCACAGGGGCAAACTATGCCATCAATGGTGGGCAACACATGTACTAAGTTGAACGCCTGCCTGTTCATAAATGAACAACTATCACAGCTTAAGTCAAGATAAGCAATTGATAATCAAAAACCTGTAAGAAAAGGTATGCTATTGGCGCAAGTAGATGCAACTTGCTCATATTCGTCTTGCATCATTTACTTTTGAAAACAAATATCTTCATGAGCACGCTTCTACAATGACCTTAGACAAACCCAAAAGCATTAAAATCTCTGCTATTGTGAAGAAAATTTTCATCGGTCTGCTGGTACGAAGCCGCAGGTATCGGGTGTAATTGAGGCGGTATATGTAGAAGCCGGACAACTCATCGCCAAGGTGCGCGTAGTGCAGAACCTTTCGGGCAAAAACACCGACCTTCGCACTATCAACAGTGCTGAAAATCAGTTAGCAACTGCCCGTGCCAACTTTGAGACGGCACACATAGAAAAAGAGCGCGGCGAAAAACTATTTGCCCAAAAAGCCATTTCGCAGCAGGAACTTACTCGCCTACAATTAGACTATCACATACGAAAAGAGGCACTCATACCCGCTGAACACGACTTAGACATCATCCGCCAGAACGCACTGCAAAATTCGGGACAAAGGCGAAAAGATCAAAGTACCGGATGCCAAAGAAAAACAGAAATAGTCTTTCAGCCTCCCTATTTTTAAAGTGCTGATAATCAATAGGCTGAAATATATCATTCCTTGAAAAAAGGTGAGAAACGAAAAATCTCAACTTTTTTTTTGCAAACCTTTGCGGAAAAATAGAAAGCATATAACTTTGCGAACCATTTCAGAACTGAGATAGGTAGTACATTGAGAAAATATCTTTCGGGGAGATTCCAGAGCGGCCAAATGGGACGGACTGTAAATCCGTTGTCTTACGACTTCGAAGGTTCGAATCCTTCTCTCCCCACTATTGTTAGTCATTACGCGGGAGTAGCTCAGTTGGTAGAGCGACAGCCTTCCAAGCTGTAGGTCGCGGGTTCGAGCCTCGTCTCCCGCTCTTGTTTTTATATGACTTTGAACAAGCCGTTGTAGCTCAGGGGTAGAGCACTTCATTGGTAATGAAGAGGTCGGCAGTTCAATTCTGCTCAACGGCTCATAAATTCAAGATTTTAATAACTTTCGTTTAACTAATTATCAAAATGGCTAAAGAGACGTTTGACCGCTCCAAACCTCACGTAAACGTGGGTACAATCGGACACGTTGACCACGGTAAAACCACCCTTACTGCTGCTATCACTAAGGTTCTTTCCGAGAAAGGTCTTGCTGAAAAGCGCGACTTCTCTTCAATTGACAATGCACCTGAAGAAAGAGAGCGTGGTATTACCATCAACACATCTCACGTAGAATATCAAACAGAAAAGCGTCACTATGCTCACGTTGACTGTCCCGGCCACGCTGACTATGTGAAAAACATGGTAACAGGTGCTGCCCAAATGGATGGTGCTATCATCGTGGTTGCTGCTACTGACGGCCCAATGCCTCAGACCCGTGAGCACATCCTGCTTGCTCGTCAGGTAGGTGTACCTGCACTGGTAGTGTTCATGAATAAAGTTGACATGGTTGACGATCCTGAATTGTTGGATCTGGTTGAAATGGAAATTCGCGACTTGCTGAGATTCTACGGCTTCTCCGAGAACACTCCGGTTATTCGTGGTTCTGCTTTGGGTGCTCTGAATGGCGATCCCAAGTGGGTGGCAACTGTTGAAGAACTGATGGACGCAGTAGATACATACATTCCTCTGCCTCCTCGCGAAGTAGATAAGCCATTCTTGATGCCTATTGAAGACGTGTTCTCTATCACTGGTCGTGGTACTGTAGCTACAGGACGTATCGAGCGCGGCGTAATCAACGTAGGTGATGGTGTAGATATTATTGGCATGGGTGCTTCAGGCCTGAAATCAACTGTAACAGGTGTGGAAATGTTCCGCAAATTGTTGGATCGCGGAGAAGCGGGCGACAACGTAGGTCTGCTGCTTCGTGGTATTGACAAAGACGCTATCCGTCGCGGTATGGTCGTTTGCAAACCCGGTTCTGTGAAGCCTCACACTGAATTCAAAGCAGAAGTTTACGTTCTGTCTAAAGAAGAAGGTGGCCGCCACACTCCATTTTTCAAAGGCTACAACCCTCAGTTCTACTTCCGTACAACTGACGTAACCGGCACAATCAACCTGCCCGAAGGTGTTGAAATGGTTATGCCTGGTGATAACGTCACAATCACTGTAACGTTGCAGAAAGAAGTTGCAATGGAAAAAGGTTTGCGTTTCGCTATCCGCGAAGGTGGTCGTACAGTAGGTGCAGGTCAGGTAACTGAAATCATCAACTAAATACATCACTTGCTTTGCATAATGAAAGCCCTGCTGTCGTAGCAGGGCTTTTTCTTTGTGTATCCCTTTGTTTTTATAAAAAGGTTCTAAATAAACGCGTTCATACAAGTCGTAGCAGGGCTTTTTCTTTGTGTATCCCTTTGTTGGCTAATTTTTGTAATTAAGCATCTGCAAACTATTTGCTTTTGATGGATCTATTTATAAGATTGAATCAGTCTAATTCGCGTTTACATGAAATCTCGTATATTTTACAGCATTTTACTACTGCTCTACATGTGGCAGAGTATCATTTTCGCACAACAAAAATTGCCTATGAACGACCCGAATCTGTTGCAGACACCTGTAGAAAACCATAAAATCATTATTTACCAGTTGCTGGTGCGCCTGTTTGGCAACCAAAATACGACTAATAAATTTTATGGTTCTAAAGAGGAAAACGGTGTCGGAAAGTTCAATGATATTACCCCCGCAGCCCTACGCGGCATCAAAGAATTGGGAACAACGCATGTGTGGTACACAGGAGTCATCGAACATGCAACCATGAGCGACCACACAGCCTTAGGTATCCCGATGGACGACCCTGATGTAGTGAAAGGCAGAGCAGGCTCGCCTTATGCTATCAAAGATTATTACGACGTTTGCCCTGATTTGGCTGTAGATCCTACAAATCGTATGGCAGAGTTTGAGGCTTTGATAGAACGCACCCACGCAGAAGGACTCAAGGTACTCATTGATTTCGTGCCTAACCACGTAGCCCGCAGCTACCGCTCCGATGCCAAACCCACAGGCATAGTTGATTTAGGTGAGCAAGATGATCGCACAAAGGCATTTTCGCCACAAAATAATTTTTACTACCTGCCCGGACAAGATTTTCGGGTACCTGCCGAATACCAATTGCCCGATGGTGTGCGCATTGAGGGCAAAGATGGTGTTTTTGCAGAGCACCCCGCCAAAGCAACAGGTAATGACGTATTTTCTGCCGCCCCGTCGGTTGATGACTGGTTCGAAACCATCAAGCTGAACTATGGCGTGGACTATGTAAATAATCGCACTAAATATTTCACCCCTAGCCCAGATACCTGGCTGAAAATGCGCGACATTCTGCTGTTTTGGGCAGCCAAAGGTGTAGATGGATTCCGCTGCGATATGGCCGAGATGGTACCTGTAGAATTTTGGGAGTGGTGCATTCCACAAGTCAAACGGCAGTTCCCGCAATTGGTTTTTATAGCTGAGATCTACAACCCGAACGAATACGACAACTACGTACAAAAAGGCAAATTTGATTACTTGTATGATAAAGTTGGCTTGTACGATACGTTAAAGGCAGTAATTCAGGGCAGGACAAGCGCCAACGACATCCCGAAGAATTGGCAGCGACTCGGCATATTGAACAACCGGATGCTACGCTTTCTGGAAAATCACGACGAACAGCGCCTGCCCAGCCCGTTTTTTGCTATTGACTCTTACAAGGGCATTCCGCTAATGGCCGTTAGCGCAATGCTGAACAGCGGCCCTGTGATGATCTATTTTGGGCAGGAAGTAGGCGAACCCGGAGCAGGAGCAGAGGGGTTTTCCGGAGAAGACGGACGAACTACTATATTTGATTTCTGGGGCGTACCCATGCACCAGCGTTGGATGAACGGAGGCAAATTTGACGGCGGGCAGTTAGAAGACTGGCAAAAAACGCTCCGCGCCAATTATGTTGCATTGCTCAACTTTGTCCGAAAAAATGAGGCAATTACTGACGGAAAACTCTATGACTTACAGCAGGCCAACCATCAGGGAAAGGCGGCAGGCTATGACGATGCGCGGCAGTACGCATTTCTACGCTTTACTGACCAACAGAGATTGCTGATTGTAGTAAATTTTGATGCTTTTGCCGGAAAAGATTTTCGCTTGCGCATACCTGATGCTGCATGGACAGCAATGGGATTGGATAAAAAAGGCAACTATCAGCTGCGCGGAGTATTATTTAACAATAGCACACTGCCTTGCAGCGCTGCACAGGCGCAAACGGAAGGAATTTTACTCCATTTACCGGTATTGGGAGTAGCAGTCTTTGAATTGGTCAGAGAATAGGCAATAGAATCCCTCATATCTGCAAGCTATGATGAAAAATACATCATCAAAGGAGTAATTATACCACTAAGGATCTTAAGATAGGTAATCATTTTTTGCGATCTTTAGGAAGAATTATTGCGTCTTTCATAGTTTTATCGCTAAGGGTACCGAGATTAAATGCTTAGGTATTTACTTGGCTTTTCGGCAAAAAATTTAATCCATACATATTTGCACATGGCAGCAAAGCTAATCTGGCTTATTTTCCTGCTCGTATGCACGATGCATTTAGCAGCAGCACAAGGCACTAAAAAAGTGTTTAATACAGCGCATATGCCCAAATTCAGCGAAACGTATTTCGTTATGCGCGATAACGATACGCTAAAGCATGGACTCTATCAGAAAATTTCTTACAGAGAACATAACAAGGGTGAGGTTCTGGAACAAGGATATTACAAGAATGGACTTCGCGAAGGCGAGTGGCAGCTTTTGCAGGCAAAAGGGAAATATGAAGAAGGTCAGAAAGTGGGTGTCTGGGAATATTACACCTACGAAAAGCCCCGGAAGATAGAACAGAGATATGATCACTCGCTGCGAAAAGTAGTTGAGTATGACTACAGCAAGGTGCCTTATCCTTGCTTTCTTTTGAGTGAACCGGACAGTGCAACGAACACTCCACCCGATACAGCTGCAATTTTCATAGGTGGCGGTGCCGGCTTTTTGCAACAAACTGCCGACCAGATACGCTACCCTGCCCAAGCTCTTAAGAAACAGGTATCGGGGCAGGTAGTGGTAGCCGTTCGCATAGACGAAGAAGGGAACATGCAGCCCAATTACTACCGAATAGTGCAAGGCATTGGCGCAGGTTGCGACGAAGAGGCACTAAATGTGGTAAAAGGGATGACGCATACCCATTTGTTTGTACCTGCCAGGCACAATGGTAAAAATGTACCTGTAGAAATGCATTTAAGGTTTGCATTCAAGCTGAAACGCAGCCTCAATTGGAGTGAATATTAAACCTTATCAATATGAAAAATCTCAAATTTGGGTGTCTGTGTTGTCTGATAGCATACCTGTCAGTTAAAAGTCAAACTCAAACGCCCCTGGAAATGAGAAGATAGTCGTTACAGAGTCGTCCAGTGAGGAAGATTCTATCAAGCAGGCTTATATTAGCATTTGATAAAGCAATGAAAGACAAAGAAGATGCTACCAAAGAGATCCTTCATGATAAGAAAATACCCAAGTTCCGCTCAAAAAGAAATATCTAAGAATCATAATTTTCAATTCGCCAAGCGGGAATTTGCTACTACATCTGCGCTAACTAACATGATTTTTAATCAGAAGGGGGATTTAGAGCTTGTGATGCTGGGAATTCCAACCTACAAGAACCGCGAGCATCTATTCACGGAAACGCTTGACAGATTATTAGCTAAATAGTTTTGATGCATATGCATACCTGTACCTCATTTATCGCAGTATTACTTTTCACACTACAGGCAGCTGCTCAGATTTCATCTGCGATGGTGCTGCAATGATGATACCGATGCAGCCCTGATAGCTACTCATGGTGAATTTGAACTTTTCTTGGTGTACGAAACAGAGGAGGAGAGAGTGGCGAATGAGTTCAGAAAAGAAATCCTATTAGGATATGCGCAGCATTTAGCCGAACAACACGTCAAATAGAAAAGGCACAAAGCTGAACATCAGTCTGTAGCTTTGTGCCTGCTAATTATTCATCATATAGCGCTACCGGAAGGCGGCAACACGCTTTAATATTCTATCCGTAAAATAGCACTAACGGGAATTGTTCGTCCGCCTTTGAGGCTGACATAGTTATCATCCGATTGCCAGATGGTGGTTATTATTTGTCCGACTTGTCCGTCTGCCATTTGACATATAATCTTGACTTTGTGTTGGTAAACATTGCCAAGGGCGGTAGCTTTTTGTATCTGCAACTTGCGTTCAGCGCGCAGTCTGCTGTCTTGTAGAACGTCGTAGGGTGCAAACATTTGTTGATGAACGGATTCTTTAGGTAAAATGACAGTCGGATTCATAATTACTGATGTTTAAGGTGATGAAAATGAACTAAAGATTGCAAGCACAGGGCTCTTGCAAAGCGTAGAAAGTAACATATGCTATGAAATTGATGGATTAAGTTGTCTTAAGTTTGAATGATAACGTAAGCATTTACCATAAATTACAGAAAAGCCGACAAAAAGTTATCCATTTTAGAAACTTTAACAATTATGAGCAAAAACGAGGCTGTCCAGAAAATAACATAGACTTTAGTCTGTGATCGTTGAAATACTTGGTAATCAGACGGTTACAGACTAAAGTCTGTGCTACATTCAGCCTTTTTAGACAGCCTCGTTGTACGTATTGATTGATCTTATTGAATTAGTTTCTGACCGTTTTGCCTTTGAACAGCAATCCGTGGATGCGTTCCAGCGTCTTAGGCTCACCTGAAAGCGACAGGAAGGCTTCGCGCTCCAGATCGAGCAGGTACTGTTCGCTGACCATTTGCGGGTAGCTCAGGTCGCCGCCGCTCATTACATAAGCGATCTTCTTGGCAATTTTCGCATCATGTTCGCTGATATAGTTGCCGTAGCGCATACTTACGATACCTGTTTCAAACAAGGCCAGCGATGTTTTGCCCAGTACTTTGATGTCCTTGCGCTGTACAGGCTTGGTATAGCCTGCCTCTGCTAATGCAATGGCAGCGCGTTTGGCATCTGCCAGCAGGTGCGAGCGGTGCAGCGTGATACCGTCGGTTGGACGGATATAGCCCAAGTCCTTTGCTTCGTGTGCGGAGGTAGAAACTTTAGCCATAGCAATATTCATGAAGTACTCTTGCAGGCGGTTGAGTTCCACGTCGCCTTTAGCGTAACTGTCTGATGCGCGGAGGGTCATTTCTTTAGTGCCACCACCGGCAGGAATCAGGCCAACGCCTACCTCTACCAAGCCCATGTAAGTTTCTGCATGTGCCTGAATGTGGTCGGCGTGGAGTTGCAATTCGCAGCCGCCGCCCAGCGCCAATCCCGCAGGCGCTGTTACTACCGGAATAGATGAGTAGCGGGCGCGCATCATCGTATTTTGGAAAGCTGCAATAGAGAAGTTGATCTCGTCAAATTCGCCGTTGCTGGCAGCCATGAAAAGCATCGCCAAGTTAGCGCCCGCCGAAAAGTTAGGTCCGTCGTTGCCAATGACCAGTCCACGGAAATTTTCTTCCGCTTTTGTAATAGCTGTATTGATGCCTTCCAGCACTTCAGCGCCTATGCTGTTCATTTTGGTATGGAACTCCAAACCGAGAATGCCATCGCCGAGGTCAAATAAAGTTGTGCCTGCATTGCCCCACACTTTGTTGGTTGGGCGGATATTGTCCAGAATGATGAAT
Source organism: Rhodoflexus sp. (assembly GCF_053489755.1). Taxonomy (NCBI): domain Bacteria; kingdom Pseudomonadati; phylum Bacteroidota; class Cytophagia; order Cytophagales; family Thermoflexibacteraceae; genus Rhodoflexus; species Rhodoflexus sp. The sequence continues at coordinate 19,474 of NZ_JBRCHD010000063.1, read as the reverse complement.
CCTTCACTGCCCGGAATGACTTTGTAGGACTTGGACGGAATATCGTAATAATGGCGAATCCCTTTTTCTACCTTATAGAAAGACTCCTTGCCGTCTGCCAGCATATCATATACCCATTGCGCGGGTTTTTCGTTGGCAGCTTCCATCTTGGCGACCGTTTCGCGTACGCCGAGCAAGTCCCATGTTTCAAACGGGCCAAGTTCCCAAGCAAAACCTGCGGCTACTGCCTGATCAATGCGGTAGAGTTCGTCTGCAATTTCAGGAATGCGGTACGAGCAATATTTGAACAGATCATAGAAAGTAGCGCGATAAAACTCACCTGCCTTGTCGTTGCTATTTACTAATTTAGGAATACGCAACTTAACATTGTCAATATCCTTTACTGCATCAATAGATTCAAATTTAGGCTTGGTCTGCGGTTCGTATTCAAAAGTTTTGAGGTTCAGGGTCAGAATTTGGCTTTTGCCGTCTGCTCCTTTTACTTTTTTGAAAAATCCCTGACCTGTTTTATCGCCGAGCCATTTGCGATCGGAAAGTTCTTTTACAATGCGCGGCAGTTGGAAAGCGTTGCGGCTTTCGTCGTGCGTAAGTGCCGCATAGAGGTTGTTAGCAACATTAACGGTTGTGTCTAAACCTACCACATCGCTGGTGCGGAAAGTAGCAGACTTGGCCCGTCCGATGATCGTACCTGTCAGCGCATCTACTTCATCAACGGTCATATCAAACGAGTCCAGCTTGTGCATCGCCGACATCATGCTGTAAACGCCGATGCGGTTAGCAATAAAAGCAGGAGTATCTTTACACAATACGGTTTCTTTGCCCAGATAGCGTGCGCCGTAGTGCATCAGGAAATCAACAATATCAGGATTGGTCTTTGGACCGGGGATAATTTCCAGTAATTTCAGGTAGCGCGGCGGGTTGAAGAAGTGCGTACCGCAGAAATTTACCTGAAAATCTTCGCTGCGTCCGTCGCACATTAGCGCCATCGGGATGCCTGAAGTATTGGATGTAATCAGCGTTCCTTTTTTGCGGAACTTTTCCACCTGCTCAAATACTTGTTTTTTGATATCTAAACGCTCAACTACTGCCTCCAGCACCCAGTCGCAATCAGCAATTTTTTTCATATCGTCCTGAAAATTGCCTGTCTGGATCAGCGAAGCAACTTTGGCATGATACACAGGTGAAGGGCTTGATTTGAGGGCTGCCGTCAAGGCATCGTTCACAATGCGATTGCGCACTGCCGGATGCTCAGTGGTCAGTCCTTTGGCTTGTTCTGCCGCATTGGGTTCGGCAGGTACTATATCTAAAAGAATTACCTCTACGCCAATATTGGCAAAATGACAGGCAATGCGTGAACCCATCACGCCGGAGCCTAATACGGCTACTTTTTTGATGCTACGGTTTTTCATTTCGTTTGGTTGGTGATTGGTCGGATAAAGTTCGGATCTATGAAAAATTTATTGATGCTTATACCAGCTTTGGGTGCGATACAGAAACGCAATGTAACCACGTACTTTCAACACGCCGTTATCTACCCATAACTTACAGTCGTAAATTTTGCCGTTGTTGGGGTCTAAAATATCGCCTCCCTTAAACTCGTTTCCTTTCTTTTCCAGATTTCGGATGATAACCATGCCGATTACTTTCTTATTCTTGCGGTCGTCGGTACACTTGTCGCAAACAGGGTCGGCTACTTCGCCCGGGCGGTAGTAAATCTCCGTGATTTTGCCGAAGTATTTATCGCCTTGTTTGTAGATTTCTACAATCGAGCGCGGCTTGCCGTCCTCGTCGTCTATGGTTTTCCACTTACCGACAATATCTTGCGCGGTGCAAATATTTGCCAGCAGGCAGCCAAAAATAATCAGCGTCAGATAACAGGTTTTCATGTTATTGAATGGCTAAAGATTCCTCGTCTAAATCAATGGTAAGCAGCGGCAGTTTGTAGGATTCCACAACTTCATTGATCTTATCAATAGTTGCAAAAAATGCTTGCATCTGCTCTTCGCCGACAGCTTCGCGCACGCGCCTGTTAAATTCCTTTACTACCTGACGTGATATTTCGCGCTTTAGCTTCCCCTCTTCAGTCAGGCAGATCATCACTTTGCGGCGATCTTTTTCGTCTTGTTGCCTGTAGATCATCCCCTCTTCTTCCATCGTTTTGAGTATCCGACTCAGGCTACGGGCCTCCATGCCCATGAGCGGCGCAATTTTAGTTGCAGGAGTCCCATGCTCTTTATCAATATTGAGCAGTACAAATCCGTTAGAGTGCGTAATCCCATGATCGGCACCCAGCGCATTGTACATTTTGGCTATCGCAAGCCAAGTAGCTTTAACACTGAAATCTACCGACTGTTTCCTTTTATCCATCGCCTTTTTACCGCGTATTTCTGCCAAAAGTACGCAAAAAAATATTATGCTTGCATACTATCTCTGAATTTTTTCTTGCACTGCGCTTGTGGCAAAGGTTTATTCACCGATTTTGAGCAGCAGCGTAACCTCGCCTGTTTCATGGATAAATGCTGCGCGATTATCAGGTAATATGCGCAGCGTGATGCGGTCTGTTGCACCCATCAAAAGTAGAGGCGTATCTGAAGTTCGGGTTTGCAGCCAGTATAAATTGGCGTAATCAGTAGCGGCTTCCAGCCGATTATTACGGATGAAACCTGCCTGTGTTTGTCGGGCGGGCGGATCGGACATCGGCTGGGGCAATGCTGCCCATGCACTTGCCTCCTGCGCAAGATCGGGCAGCAGCAAGGCAAGCATACTGCCTGTATAGCGTATGCGCAAAATACCCTCATCGGAAACCGAGTAATTAATTGACTGAACAGGTGAGGAAGCCGCAAACTGTACGGTAATGCCCCCCTGCGGATCGGGAAGAATATCGGATGCGTCTTCTGCAAAGGGCACACCACTGATTTTGAGCGGCTTATCCCTATAAATCATCTGTGCAATGTGTCCGGAAGGATGAATTTGTACCTTCAGGTCGCCGCCGGCAAGCGTCCAACTCCGATCGGAAGCACGCACAGGCGCAACTTCTGCAAAACTGCCCAGCATCAGTTGCGGAATATATTGTTCGGGCGAAGTAATCGGGAAATGCCAAGTATAGATTTCGCTACCGGCAGGGGAAAAAATCGTTACCGACAGCAAGTCTCGCCCTTCCCAGTCCGAAGGTAAGTTGAGCAATAAACGATCGCTCGTACCGGGCGCTAGATTAGGTGCATATGTCGTTCCGCTGTCTGCAACTTCCTGTCCGTTCCCGCCGGCAAGCGGGTGCACAATGTTGGCAAGTTGCCAAACGATACGGCATTGATTCAAATTGATAAATGCAAAACGGTTGGTCGCCGTTAGTACCCCTTCAAAACGACCGCTTGGGCTGTTGCTGCTCAGTTGGATAGGCGACCACAGTTCCTGCAGCGTTGTAAAAGCGGCTCGTCGTTGTCTAAGCGCACTCACAATACCCTTTTCGGCTGTAGCAGAATCCTTGATGGTTGCCTGTCCCGCCTCCTGATAAACTTCATCGGCAAAAAATGGCAGAAGAGAACCAACTGTCTGATTGTCGCTGTCAATCGCCCGCCATTGTTGGATAAAATTGTCCATTGTTGGTGCTTGCATCGTAACCAGACTTTCAGGATAGATAGCAGGGCTATCTACACCTTCGCCCCTACCCTGCCAAAAAATTATGCTTGGACGACTACTCTCGCGGCGGAGTGCGGCAGAATTAGCCCCTGTATGGATGAGGTACAAGCCCAGCGAATCGCAAATATCAAGCAAATGGCTATCGGGATCTAAGGAAACGCGAACTGCATTTGCATGGATTTCTTTGAGCAACAGTCCGTCTAACTCGCTCACTTTTCTATCCACAGTCATACCGCTCTTGTACCAGAAGGCTCGATAATTTACTCCCCGCAACCGGACTTTTTTACCGTTGATAAAAAGCCCGTCGGGCTGCCATGTAACCGTGCGAAAACCTATTTGTTGTGTATGCCGATGCAACAGTTTGCCTTGCCTATCCTGCAAATCTATTATCAACCGATAGCGGCGTGGCAATTCGGCAGACCAAGTTTGTACGTTGTTAAAAATACCTGTAAGCTCAAAGCCAAACTCCTGATCTGCTGATTCGTTGGGCGTACCTTGCATGGGCATGCCTACGATAGCACCTTCAGCATCTTGCAGATAAGCCTTGATTTGCACGTCTGCCCGTTGGCTAATGTAAACTTGCGCCTGCAATTTGCCATCTACCTGCGCATTTACGGCTACGTCTGTGATGTGTACAATCGGTAAAATTTCCAGATAAACAGGTTTATAGATCCCGCCAAATGTCCAACTAAGTGATGGGGTTGGCTGTGCATCGGCGCTGCGCTTGTACACTATTACCTCCAGTTCGTTGCTTGATTCGCTTTGCAACAGCGCAGATATATCAAAACTAAAACGCCGATACCCCCCGCGATGCGTCCCAACAGGTTTGCCGTTGAGTTTTACCTCTGCATCGGAAAGCACCCCTTCGAATACCAGATTGATGTGTTTGCCCTGCCAGTTGGGCAAAGCCATAAACCGGTGTTTATAGATTGCCTTTTCGTCGGATGGCGGCATACCGAAACTATGGTTGCCAAAACCTTCCATTTCCCAACAAGACGGCACATTGATTTTCTGCCATGTGCCTGATTTCCTGCCTTTATCTATTAAAAAATCCCACTGCGAAGTATTCTCCTTGTCCGTGCCGGATAAAAAATGAATTTGTGCAGTCTGAGCAAACAAAGGGAAGACTGTGCATGTTATTAGGCACAGGCTGCCAATCAATTGGAGCATATAAGCTAGCGTTAATTCAAACCAAATTATATTTTTTGGCTGAAAAAAACAAAAGCCCCCTGCATATGCGAAGGCTTTTATTTGTGTGAAGTAAATTTAGGTTTATCCGTTGGCCAGTGCTTCAGCACCACCAACAATCTCGAGGATCTCCTTAGTGATGGCCGCCTGACGCGAACGGTTGTAAACAAGGCGTAACTCTCTGAGTAGTTCGCCCGCATTGTCAGTTGCTTTATCCATTGCTGTCATCCTCGCACCGTGTTCAGATGCATTAGAGTCTAGCAAGGCTTTATAGAACTGAATTTTAAGTGCTTTTGGCAGCAACTCGGCAATAATGCTTTCCTTATTAGGCTCGTAGGTAAAGTCTGTAGTGGCATCTGCTTTGTTTGGGTTGCCTTCAACAATTGTCTGTAGCGGCAAGTACGGAACAGTACGTACAATCTGCGTAGCCACGTTTCTGAACTCGTTGTAAACCAATTCAACAGCGTCGTACTTTTGGTTTACAAAACCATCCATTACAAACTCAGCAGCCAACTTAACATTGTCAAAAGACAGTTTGCCAAATAACTCTGTAAAGTCTTCTACCAATGGTACATTTCTGCGTCTGAAGAAATCGCGTCCCTTGCGGCCAACAGACAGAACTGTTACGTTGCCTGCGCGATACTGAGCAGCATATTTATCCATCAAAAGCGCATTACATGCTTTGATAACGTTTGCATTAAAACTTCCACAAAGGCCGCGATCGGAAGTAATACAGACAATGAGTACATGCTGTACGAGGCGGTTTTCAGAGAATCTGTTAGCAGATTGCTCTTGAACAGCCGCCATAATGTTACCCAAAATGCCTTGCAAACGCTGCGAATAAGGACGCATCTGCATAATAGCATCTTGCGCACGGCGCAACTTGGCAGCTGCCACCATTTTCATGGCTTTTGTGATCTGCTGCGTAGAGCGCACCGAGTTGATTCTATTTCTTACTTCCTTTAAACTTGGCATTGTTGAAATGCTTAAATAAATAAGTCAAAATTATTTTGCAAAACCTTTAGCCAGATCGGCAGCAACCTTTTTCAGAACAGATGTAATCTCATCGTCAAGTTTGCCCTGAGCCAAGCCTTTCAGCACCTCAGGATGGCTTGCTTCTAATTGAGTGGTGAAAACTTGTTCGAACTCGCGCACACGGTTTACAGGCACGTTATCTAACAAACCGTTGACAGAGGCATAAATAATGGCAATCTGCTTCTCAACCGGTACGGGAGAAAACTGTCCCTGCTTTAGAATTTCCTGATTGCGGCGGCCGCGCTCAATTGTCAATTTAGTAGCAGCATCCAGATCCGAACCAAATTTTGCAAAAGCCTCCAACTCGCGGAACTGCGCCTGATCCAGTTTCAACGTACCTGCTACTTTTTTCATAGACTTGATCTGGGCCGCACCACCTACGCGAGATACTGAAATGCCTACGTTGATCGCAGGGCGGATACCGGAGTTGAACAGGTTAGACTCAAGGAAGATCTGACCATCGGTAATAGAAATCACGTTAGTCGGGATGTAGGCAGAAACATCTCCGGCTTGTGTTTCAATGATCGGAAGAGCTGTAAGCGAACCACCACCTTTTACCTTGCCTTTCAGTGAAGGCGGCAGGTCGTTCATCTGCTGGGCAATCGCATCTTGCTTATTTATTTTAGCAGCGCGCTCCAGCAAGCGTGAGTGAAGATAGAATACGTCGCCGGGATATGCCTCGCGTCCTGGAGGACGACGCAGCAGGAGCGATACTTCGCGGTAGGCGACCGCCTGCTTAGATAAATCGTCATATACAACCAGCGCCGGACGACCTGTGTCGCGGAAATATTCGCCAATAGCAGCACCTGCAAACGGTGCATAGAACTGCATAGGTGCAGGATCGGCAGCAGGGGCAGCCACTACAATCGAATAAGGTAATGCTCCTCCTTTTTGAAGCGCCGCAACTACCTGTGCAACAGTAGAAGCCTTCTGACCCACAGCTACGTAGATACAGTACACAGGCTCGCCTTTATCATAAAACTCTCTTTGGTTCAGGATGGTATCAATGGCAACGGCAGTTTTACCGGTCTGGCGGTCGCCAATGATCAGTTCGCGCTGACCGCGACCGATGGGAATCATAGAGTCAATCGCTTTGATACCTGTTTGCAAAGGCTCATTTACAGGCTGACGGTAGATCACGCCCGGTGCCTTGCGCTCCAAAGGCATTTCAAACAATTCACCTGTGATGGGGCCTTTACCATCAATTGGCCTGCCGAGCGTATCTACTACGCGCCCTAGCATACCATCGCCTACACGGATAGAAGCGATTTTGCGGGTGCGTTTTACAGTATCGCCTTCTTTGATACCTGCAGAATCACCCAAAATTACTGCACCTACGTTATCTTCTTCGAGGTTCAGCACCAGCCCTTGAGAGCCGTTGGTAAACTCTAACAATTCGCCGGACTGTGCTTTTGTTAAACCATAAATACGGGCAACACCGTCGCCAACCTGTAATACTGTACCGACTTCTTCGAGTTCGGCCTCGGTTTTTAAGTTTGAGAGTTGCTCTCTCAATATTGCTGAAACCTCATCAGGTCTGATCTGAACCATGATCCTATATGCTTAAAGTGTTAGATTCAAAACTTATAATTCTTTGACGTAAGGGTTATAGCTAAATGCTTTTCGCAAATTATTCAGTTGGGATTTGACTGAATCATCTATCTGCCTGTCGCCAATAGTCAATATAAAGCCACCGATTAACTCAGGATCGTTTTTTACTTCTAATTCGATTGGTCTGCCTGCAATGCGGCGGGCTTCTTCGCGCAACATGCCGAGCGTCTCCTCGCTCAGTTCGGTTGCAGTAACCAACACCCCCTGCTCAACGTTATTGATGCGATTGTAGAGCTTGTGGAACTCAATGGCAATCGGCTCGAGAGAAGCCTCGCGCTGCTTGCGCACACTGATCTCAAAGAAGCTAATTGTCAGCGGATGAACGTATGGCGCGAAGATCTTGCGAAGTGCTTTCAACTTAATTTCACGGTTGATAATAGGGTTGCGGAGAAGCAAGCGAAAAGCTCTGTTTTCCTCGCACACCCGGGCGAAGAGCAACATGTCCTGATGCACTTCATCCAAAACTCCCTTTTCCTGTGCAAGATCTGCCAGCGATTTGGCATATCGGGATGCTACCTTAAACTCTGACATCGCGTTATTAGTTGACTTTCAGATCCTTCATGTATTCTCTTACCAGTTGTTCCTGTGCAGAACGGTCGCTCAGTTTTGTACGAAGTATTTTTTCTGCCAGTTCCAGTGAGAGACTTGCAATCTGGTTTTTAACTTCGGTCAGCGCTGCATTTTTCTCGTTCTGAATGGTTTCTTGTGCCTGCTTCATTAGGCGCTGTGTTTCTATGGCAGCCTTTTCCTGTGCTTCACTAATAAGGCGATCGGCGGCGGCTTTAGCATCGCGCAGCATTCTGTCGCGCTCCAAGCGGGCTTCCTGCAAGAGGGCTTCGTTTTCGTTTTTTAGCTGCACCATCTCTGCGCGAGCACGGTCAGCAGACTTCAGCGCCTCGTCAATAGACTTGTTGCGCTCGTCAATACTGTCAAGAATAACTTTCCATGCAAACTTTCTGAGCAGGAAGAGTACGATGATGAAGAATAAACTTGTCCAGATAATTAGGCCGAGGCCGGGAGTAACCAATTCCATTAGTATATGATGTGTTTAAGTCAAAGTCGCAAAATCAACTTCTGTTGCCATTCAGAGAAAAAGAAGCCGCCTGCACCAGCTGCCGGCGGCTTTCTTTCATTGGGTTTTAGGCGTTACCTACGATGAAACATACCGCGATAGCAAACAGCGCGGCACCTTCGATCAGACCCGCCGAGATCAGCATAGCAGTTTGGATACGACCGGCCATTTCAGGCTGGCGAGCCATAGACTCAACAGCGCTGCCACCGATACGACCGATACCCAGACCTGCGCCCAGAACTGCAATACCTGCACCAATACCTGCGCCCAGTGCGCCTGTAGTGCCGGTCATTTCCAGAAGAATGTTAGACAACATGTGTGATAAAAATTAGAGATGTATGATAAATTGAGTAAGTAAGTCCAAAAATTAATGGTGTGCTTCCTGATGCTCGTGTTCTTCAACTGCAAGACCGATGAACAATGCAGAAAGCAGAGTAAAAATATATGCTTGAAGCGCCGCAACAAAAAGCTCAAGGAAGGTGATTGCTACAACAACAAAACCTACAGGCAAGCCCAAAATCGCATTTTTAAAGATAAAAATAAAACTTACAAGGCACAAAATAACGATGTGTCCTGCGGTAATGTTGGCAAACAAACGAATCATCAGCGCAAAAGGCTTTGTCAGGATACCGATTAATTCCACCGGAATCATAATAATCAGCATCAGTTTAGGTACGCCCGGCATCGCAAAAATGTGTTTCCAGTAGTCCTTATTACCTGAAATATTGGTAATGATAGCCGTGAAAGCTGCCAATGTCAGCGTAAATGCAATATTACCCGAAGTATTAGCACCGGTAGGAATCAGACCGAGCAGGTTGTTTACCCAGATAAAGAAAAACAGAGTCATCAGGTAGGGCAGGTAAGTCTTGTATTTCTTCTCGCCAATGTTGGGAATAATAATATCGTCGCGAACAAAAATAACCAACGGCTCAATGAAAGACTGTAAGCCGCTTGGCGCTTGTCCGGGGCGCTGCTGATAGGCTTTGGCTACCGAAATAAATATGAACACCAACAGCACGGAAGCAAGAAACATAGAAGCCACGTTCTTAGTAAATGACAGATCAATGATTTTCTTACCGTTTGCTTCTACGATATGCGAATGCTCAAGACGATATACACGATCGCCGCGTACTACTTGTCGCTTGCCATGATCAAACTCGCTGGAGAGGAAAACATCCAAGTTGCCATCTGTCAACAAAATTACAGGAAGCGGTAGCGAAACCTGAACAACTGTACCATCGCTTTTGGTATAATCAAAAAAGTGCCAATCATAAGCGTCACCAATATGGTGTAGGATCATTTCCTTTGGTGAAAAATTACCATCGCCTTGATTTTCGCCTTTGGCGAAAGCAGCATTTGAAAAAAATATGAAGCTGCTGATTATCAGTAAGTTACGTAAGATTTTAAGCATCTTTTTTATCCGTCTTTCCGGAATTTTGGCGCAAGTTAGCCACCAATGATTTAATTTCAAAAGCAGTGAACAAGAAATACATCATAAAGAAAGTAATCGTAAAGTGCCAGCGGGTCTCTTTGTCTTTGACCTGCCAGAAAAATACGCCCAAAATAACAGCCGAAATCAGTAAGCGTACCGCCGTTGCACCGAGTGTGTAGTTGGGGAAATCGAGCGGTTCTTTGTTGCTTTGGTGTACCATATAATAAGTAAGCAGTGTAATTGCGGTAAAATAGCCGAGCAGGTACCACGAGTATGCAACAACCAATTGTGGCTGCCAAAGTCCCAACAATATGAGAACGCCCGCACAGCACACAACGAGGAGGGAAAGGCTTTTGGCAAATGGCTTCATACTTATTACGGATTATTTTTTATCAGACTGCGAAGGATATGAAAAAGTGCCGCAAATAAACATAGCATCATACAGAACATGGTGCCAAAGGATTTGGGAAGTTCAAAAAATGTATCAACCCACCTACCGGCCCAGTAGCCCAGTACCAATGCGCCCGCAAGCTCAAAAGCCATTCCCGAATACCTCAGGTAGCTGTTACGCTGTTTTTGCGGTTTGCTTGATGGCATCTTCCGGTTTGTTTACTTTGATGCTATCGCCCATTTTGCAAGTACCATTGAATTTTGCGCCATTTTCGACAACGAGTTTTGCAGTATAGACCTCCCCTGTAATCACGGCACTCGACTTCAGGATTAATACTTCACTCACTTCTATCATTCCTTTCACTTCTCCTTCAATCTCAGCATTTTGTGTGTAGATATTACCTTCTACAAATGAGCCGACACCCGTTGCCAGTTTTTGCTTGCATCTGATATTACCTTTTACTATACCATCAATGCGGATATTTCCCGGCGTTTCTATGTCGCCCGTAATCTGGGTGCCTTTGCCAATGATATTAGCAACGGAACTGATGTTTTCCTGTACTTTTCGCTCTTCTTTTTTAGATGAGTTAAACATAGGTGCGAATGGGTTAATGCTTCATTACTGAAGCAAATTATTAAAAAGAAATGTATTGTTCCGGATTCACGGGACTGCCGTTGTGCCAGAGTTCGAAATGCAGGTGCGGTCCATCGGTCAGTTCGCCTGAGTTGCCGATAATAGCGATAATATCGCCGGCGCGGATGTTATCGCCTACTTTTCGAAGCAATACCGAGTTGTGTTTGTAAAAAGAAATTAATTGGTTTTTATGCTGAATACCAATGGTATAGCCCGAGTCCTGTGTCCATGAAGAGATAATCACCGTACCATCGGCAATAGCTTTAATGGGTTCGTTCTTGCGGGCAACTATATCTACCCCATAGTGCTGTTTGTCAGGGTCAAACCTGCCTAAAAGTACACCTTTGATCGGCGTAAAAAACACAAAGTCTTTCAACTGTGCATAGGTAGCGCTGCGAATCGTGCGCGCAGAAATAGCTTCCATCTCAAATTGCGCCCGAAAGGCTGCATCTACAGAATCTATCTGCTCTACTTCTTCCGGAGGCACTTTAACGCTTCTTCCTACCGTTTTGATATCGTTATTAGGGGTTTCGCCGCGCATCACCATTTGCAGGTCGTTGATGTACCGATCCCGAATGGCAATCGCCTCAGCGAGCGAGTCAATGGCTGTAGAAAGCCTAAATATCTGCCGATGAATGTTTGCTTCACTGTGCGATTCTCCTTGTATCTTAGTGATTACCAAGTGCATACCCCAACCGATGAGCAAACTTAAGCTAAACAGCCCGACTGCGATCACAACTAAAAAAGCTAAAGTTATACGTGTACTGAATCGCGGCGCAAGCGTTTCTTCATCGCGTACAACAAGCCACATGCGGTGGGAGAGCCAGTCGTAAATCGTTTTCTTTTCCAAAAAGTGCAAATGATTTGTGGCAAAAGTAATAATTTTATTTCGGTTTTGGGTTAATTTCTCGTGCCATCCTTTTTGCTATATTTGCAAGTAATGCACAGCATCGCTTATGGAAACAACTCTACATCTTCTTCCGACGACCTGATTTTCATGCGAATAATCATCTCTTTGCGCCTTTTGTTGCCGCTGTTGCTATTAAATGCTTGCCAAGTATATCACGATACAACAGCTCGCTACAATGCTTATTTTCTTGCCAAAGAAAAAATGATAGAGGTAGAGGCTGCACTGTTAGCTGCTGCTCCTACAGACTACAGCAATATTTTATATGTATTCCCCCGCATAGACTCTGCGGCAGGCGCTTCGCAGCAAGCAGGTCTGGACTATGTCATCGAAAAGGCTTCTTTGCCCATCAAACTACACGAACGCAGCAAGTGGGTGGACGATTGCTACCTGCTCATTGGCAAAGCTCGCCTCTACATGGGCGACTTTCGCAATGCGGCTACTACCTTTAAGTATGTGAACACGAACAGCCCCGACCCAGACGCACGACATACGGCATTGGTTTGGTTGCAAAGGCTATTCATCGAACAAAACAACGAAAAGGATGCACTCTACGCAGCCGAGTACCTGAGTAAAGATGCCAACCCGATCAACAACGATAATGCCCGCGATTTTTATTTGAATATGGCGCATTATTATCGCTTAAAGCAAGATTTGCCCCGCACAAGCGCCTATTTGGAAAAAGCCTTGCCCTACATTACCAATAAAGAACTACGTATCAAGGTGCTTTTCATGATTGCTCAAATCAGCCAAAAGTTGAATAAGCCCGAAAAAGCCTATGAATATTACAGCCTACTAACGCGCAGCAATCCCCCCTATGAGATTCTATTTCTTTCGCAACTTAATACAGCAAGTGCAGTAGATTTCGGCGATGCTTCGGCAGTTGCCAAAACCGAGCGCACCCTACAAGCGTTGTTGAAAGATCCCAAAAACCAAGAATACAAAGACCGCATCTGGTATGAAATCGGTAGCTTTGAAGTGAAGCGCGGTCGCATCCAGATGGGCATAGAAGCCTATCAGCAGGCGCTTTTAGCCGCCCCACAGCAGAAAGCGGGAGCTTATCTGCAACTGGGCAAGGTGTACTACGAACGCCTGCAAGATTATACCAAAGCTGCTCTGTACTACGACAGCGCCGCGCAAACCCTGCCAAGCACTGCCCCCGAATACGATGCGGTGAAAAGACTGGCAGGCATTCTACAGGAATTTGCCGAAGAACAGCAGAAAATTAAACAGTCCGAGCGGCTGCTCGCCCTTTACGGCATGAGCGAACAAGAACGCCGCCAGACACTCGAAAAGGAAATTGCCGATGAGAAAGCCGCAATAGACCGTCAGATCAGAATAGCACAACAGCAACAAGGCAAGACGGGCAATCGCCGGCCTATGCCTGCGGCTAACACTGCTGCAACAACGCCTGCGGGTAATACATGGTATTTCTACAACGCACAGACAGTTGCCAACGGCAGAACAAGTTTTGCCCGCACATGGGGCAATATCCCACTGGCGGACAACTGGCGACTTTCCGACAAGGTACGCGACTCGCCGCCCGATCAGGTAGCTACAACTGCACCTGAAGAAAATAGCAACAAACGCCAAAACCAATCGGCACCCGAAGCAGACAGATATGCAGCCGTTAAGCCTTTAGACATACGCCTTTCTGAAATACCTGCCAACGACGAGGAAGCAAAACAACTCCGCCTCACGCTGGCAGAAGCGCTCTACCAAACAGGTAAAATGTATTTTCAGGTGTTGGAAGAGCCGCAGAAAGCACGTGCCGACTTGGTGCGATTCGTAGCGCTCAGCCCCGACCACCCCAAAGTACCCGAAGCACTCTACACAATTGTCAGACTTTGCAGCGAACAGCCCAACTGCGAGTCGGATACTTACAAGCGTCAGTTGCTGGAGAAATATCCCGATTCGTCTTATGCGCAACTGCTCAACAAATCATCCGGCGATAAGGACGCTTCCTTAGCCGATGTTATTACAGCGCAGGCAGCAGCAAGCGCTGAGGTAGTGCAGGCATATGCCCTCGCCTACGAGTACTACCAAAGCGGGCAATATGCGCAGGCGATTACTGCGTTTAGTCAGTTGGAAAGCCGCTACCCCGGCAATCCGCTCAGCGAGCAGGTTACAATGCTCAAAATACTTTCGCGTTTAGCCTTAGAACCGACCTCTGCACAGGCAGAAACCGACCTGAAAAACTTTGCTGCGGCAGCCCGTCAAACCGAACTGGTAGAAATGGCGAAAGCAGTTTTACAAAAAATAGAAGAAAGAAAACAACCATGAGTCGCACAATTGCAGCCATTGTACCCATGCGCCACAACAGCGAGCGCGTTCCCGGAAAAAACTACCGTCTTTTCAACGGTAAGCCGCTTTTTCACTATGTAACGGAAAGTTTACTGAATGTGCCTGCCATTACGCAGGTGGTGATAGATACCGACAGCCCAACGGTGATGGACTACGCGCGTCAATACTTTCCGCAGGTACTACTGCTGGAGCGCCCTGAGCATTTGCGCGACGGCTCGATCCCGATGAACGATGTGCTGCTCAACGTCATCAATCAGGTGCAGGCAGATTTTTACCTGCAAACGCACAGCACCAACCCGCTGCTAAGCGCTGCCACCATCCAAAAAGGTGTGGACTTGTTCCTCAGTCAGTACCCGATCTACGATTCGCTATTTGCCGTTACGCGGCTGCAAACGCGCCTGTGGGACGAACTGGCGCGCGCGATCAACCACAACCCGAATATTTTACTTCGCACCCAAGATTTGCCCCCTGTTTATGAAGAAAATTCGTGCCTGTATCTGTTCGATAAAAAAATTTTGATGGAAAGGCACAACCGCATCGGCAGCCGCCCCTACCTGCTGGAAATTCCTAAACACGAGGCCTTAGATATTGACGAAGAAATAGATTTTACCATCGCTGAGATGGTACATCGGGCATTTTATCCGGCGGTTTAGCGTAGCCTTAGCACTAAACCGCCGTCGGGCCGATGTGTCAATATCCCATTCTAATAACGGACTTTGCTAATGCTTCGTACCGAGTTGCTGATGCGCCCATGCTTCGGCTTCCTGATAAGTGCTGCATACCAAGTAAGGCACAGGTTGTGGCTGGATAGTAAAAATTGCCTGCAACACATTCCTAACGATCGGATTGGGGATGACGTAGGCAGTGCCTCTGCAAAAGGTCGTCATCAGGTTATGGTTGTCTTTGAGCCACTTTGCCTGCATCTTCTGATACGTCAGACCGGGCAAGCTGGCTTTGCCCGCATCAAAAATGATGGCAAGGGGAGTTTTATTGTCATAGCTCTGTCTTACTTCCTCCAAGTAGTGAGGGAAATTATCGGCTTGTGCAGACTCGCCTGTGAATACAACCTTTACGATCGGAAATCCACTTCGGTCTATCTCGGCATACTTTTTCATAGTGATTTGGGTTTATTTGCTACAATAACTCATTGGGGAACATTTAAGATTATGCCTCGAACAAAAAAATGCACAAATCTTATCCCTTGCTGAACATAATGCGCCGCAGTTCGGGGTCTTTGCCAAACTTCCAGATGAGCCCATCTACATAATAGTAGTGATAAAGCGATCATTGTAAAAGGCACACCAGCCCATAGCTGTCATCAGGAAGCCTGCGGCAACGAACAGCCCCAGCCCCCATGTGTAGAGAAAGCAACGGCAGTTAAACTCTTCTTTGTCTAAGCGCGGGCTGACGATCCAACAGGTGGCTGCAGTTGATTTCATGCCAAAGTTTAGCAAACATATTTTGATTTTTAGGCTAAATTACGGCGCTTCAAAAGAACAATCTTACTTGCATGAAACACAAACACTTGCTTTGGATGGGGCTTACCTGCCTTTTATGGGCAGGTTCAGCACAAGCCCAGCAGTCGTATCAGAACCATGAGCAGCGCACTTCGCGGCTCAGAAATCTGGCTTCTGCCAACAGCTCATTAGCTTCTGTAAAATCTATCGGGAAGAGTCGCGGACAGCGCGACATCTGGTTGCTCACTCTGAGTAAAGGCGATGCAACCAAAAAACCGGCCCTGCTTATTGTAGCGGGTATTGAAGGGGCGCACCTTGCCGGAACAGAAACCGCCATCCGAATGGCTGAGAAAATGCTTGCAGGAGCTTCTAAAGATTCTATCGCCAAACTGCTGGAAACCAAAACGATCTACTTCATTCCTTCTGTCAATCCCGATGCGCAGGAACAATGGACGGCTAAGCCTCGTTTTGCCCGCAGCGAAAACGGATTGGACTACGACAACGACCGCGACGGTCGGCTGAACGAAGATCCGTTTGAAGACCTCAACGGCGACGGACTCATCACTATGGTACGCATAGAAGATCCAACGGGAACTTTTATCGTGTCTAAAGACGATCCGCGTGTACTAGTAAAAGCCGATGCAGCCAAAGGCGAAAGCGGCAAATACATCCTCATCACCGAAGGAACAGACAACGACAAAGACGGCAAATTCAACGAAGACGGCCCGGGCGGAGTAAATATTGACAAAAACTTCACTTTCGATTATCCCATTTTTGTGGACGGTTCCGGCGATTACGCTGCCTCCGAGCCTGAGACGCGTGCGCTGGCAGATTTCCTATACAGCACTGCAAACATCTTTGCTGTGCTCACTTTTGGACCTGCCAACAACCTGAGCGAAGCGCCTAAATTTGACCAGTCGAAAGTTTCGCGCCGCATCATCACAGGCCCTACGCAGAAAGATGCAGCCGCAATGGATCAGGTTTCCAAGTTATACAACTCACTGGGGCTGAAAGATGCGCCTGCCATGCCACAAAGCAAAGGCAACTTCGCACAAACTGCCTATTTCCACGCCGGACGCTTCAGTTTTACTACCCCGGGCTGGTGGGCGCCTAAGGTTGAAGCTGCCAAAGACACTACCAAAAAGGCTGATGCGAGTGCAAATACTACTGCGGATACAGCTGACGCAGGAGGACGCAAAGGTGCAGGTGCAGGAGCTACTGCCGAAAACGACGAAGTGCGTTTCCTCAAATGGGCAGATCGCGAGAAACTCACCGACGTATTTGTGGAATGGAAAGAAATCAAACATCCCGATTTCCCGGATAAAAAAGCCGAAGTAGGCGGACTGGCGCCTTATGCCAAACTCAATCCGCCTGTGAATTATCTGAACGAAACTGCCGACAAACACGTGCAGTTTATTGCAGGTATGGGAATGCAAATGCCTGATATACAAATTGTAAACCTAAAAACCGAATCGCTGGGCAATGGCTTGAACCGCATTACCTTGCAGGTAGTCAATAAGGGGCTGTTGCCAACTTATGCCGACCTCGGCGACCGCGTGCGCTGGGTGAAAAAGGTAAAAACAGAATTGTTTTTGGGCAACGGACAAACCATCGTCTCTGGTCGCAAAATCAATTTGCGCAATGCACTCGGAGCAGGTGAGATGGAAGAATACACCTGGCTGATCTCAGGCACAGGCAAACTGACCATTCAGGCAGGATGCCCAACAGCAGGCACAGCTTCTGCCGAAGTAACCCTGCGCTAACAAAGGCGTTTTCACAAACAACATTCAAAAAAACACCCATGATTAAGAAAATATTTTCAGCAGTCCTTTTGTGTATCGTTGTACACATAGCTGCCTTTTCACAAACCGACCCCGACCTGACCGGTATGCGCGCCGTAGGTACGCCTGCCAATCCAAAGGTAAAATGGGCATGGAACTACTACATGGACTATGCCGGCATTATGAAACTTTCGCAAGATCTGGCAAAGGCTTATCCAAATCTGGTAAAGATTGAAAATATTGGCAAGTCCACGCAAGGACGCGACATGATCGTACTTGCCATTACAGACTACAAAAAAGGCAATGCAGACCGCAAACCGGGCTTCTGGATTGATGGCGGTATCCATGCCAACGAATTGCAAGGCACGCAGTTTGCTATGTACACGGCTTGGTATCTGGCAGAAAGTTTTGGCAAGGTAGAATACATCACAGAGATGCTGCAAGACAGAATTTTCTACATCCTGCCTACGCTTAGTCCTGACTCGCGCGAGGAATTCCTCTTCAAACCAAACACAGCTAACTCGTCTCGCACAGGACAAGTAGCCTTAGATGACGATGGGGACGGCTACATAGACGAAGACGGCTATGACGATCTGGACGGCGACGGACACATCACGATGATGCGCCGCAAATCGCCTACCGGACGCTGGAAGGAAGATCCTAACTATCCTTCCCGCATGATCCCCGCCAAGCCCGACGAAAAAGGCGAATATGAAATGCTGGGCTTTGAAGGCATAGACAACGACGGCGACGGGCAAGTAAACGAAGACCTTCCCGGCACCTATGACCCGAACCGCGACTGGGGCTGGGGCTGGCAACCAGACTACATCCAGCGCGGAGCTTTCTACTATCCCGGTACGCTCATTGAAACCCGCAACGTAAAGAATTACATCTACAGCCGCCGCAACATCGCAGGTGCGCAGAGTTATCACAACTTCGGCGGGATGTTCCTGCGCGGCCCCGGCGCTGAGGAAGACCAGGGCTTCTACAGCCAGTCTGACATTGCCGTTTATGATCTGATTGGCAAACAAGGCGAAAAAATGATTCCGGGCTACAACTACTACGTACTCTGGAAAGACCTCTACACCGTTTACGGAGGCGAAATTGACTGGCTGGCGCTGGCACGCGGCATTTTTACCTTCTCAAATGAGATTAACACATCGTACCGTCTGTTCAACCAAAAATCCACCGAAGGGCGTTTCCAGAACGACGAGTTCAACGAGTTTGACAAGTATTTGCTCTTTGGCGACGCTTATGTAAAGTGGAAACCTTACAAGCACCCGCAATACGGCGATATTGAGATCGGCGGCAGCAAGAAAAACAACATCCGCAACACGCCGGGCTTTATGCTGGAAGAAGAAGGACACCGCAACATGGCGTTTACGCTGTTGCACGCCTACCATATGCCTAAAATTGAGATTGCCGAAATCAAATCCAAGAAGCTGGCAGGCGGACTAACAGAGGTAACAGCTACAATTATCAATACCCGTGCGATGCCTACGCACTCCTCGCATGATATACGCTACAAAATCGAGCGCCCGGACTACATCACAATTAAAAATGCGCAGGTCGTAAGCGGTATGATTGTGGAAGATGAGTTCCTCAACCTTACCCGCGAGCAAAAGCACAATCCGCAGACAATCGAAGTAGCAAACATTCCCGGTACGCTGAACAACGGCGGCAACTATGCCGTAAAGGTGCGCTGGATCGTGCGCGGTTCTGCCGACAAATACACCGTAGAAGTGGACAGCATGAAAGGCGGCGTAGTCAGCAAAACTGAGTAGTACTGTATAGTTGTGGTTGTTCGTGAGACACGAACAACGGCACAATACGGTTGTTCGTGAGATACAAACAACGGCAATAGTAGAAAATAATATTTCCATTGTTCGTGTCTTTTAGATTTGCAAGTGTTAAGATACTAAGTGTTTGTTGGGTAAGAGTGAGTGGATATCTGGATTAACCAGTATTGGATTTTCCAAGGATTATTTGCTCTTTGCCAACTAACAGGATATGGAAGCTCATAGGCG
>NZ_JBRCHD010000062.1:0-17976 GCF_053489755.1 Rhodoflexus sp. | reverse complement strand
AGAAGGCATAGGTGGATGAAAGGCTTCAGGTGGCGCTGCTGTAGTCAATCCTGAGGCAGTCAATACGGGAAAAGGCATTCCCGGTACAGAAGTAGTTGTTGGTAGTCTATATGTGATTCTTTTCAGAAGTGGCCGGGGGGGGGTATGTGTTGGAGCGGGAGTTGCGTGAGGGATGCGGAGGGCGCCCGCAGGGCGGTGCGCAGCGCAGCGGAGCACGGGAGCGAAGCGCACCCCGGAGCAGCCCGACCCCGCGCGGTAAGGCCGCAAGGCCGGCGCGCGGGGGCACGCCCTGAATCAAAAATTACTTGGCCTGTGGTAAGAATGTGAACGGATATCAAAATTCAATGCGATATTGTAGGGTGAAGTTTCGCGGAGCTTCGGGGCGCACGAAGCGAATCATGTATTCGCGGTTTGTGAGGTTGTTTACGATAAAGGTAAACTGGCCATGACGGGGGGTGCGGTATCCGATACGCAGGTTGATGAAGTATTCGTTGCCGGTGTAGCCGGGTTTGTTGATCTGGTCGGCATAGCCGGGGAGAAAGGTGCGGAAGACTTCATCGATTCGCTCCACTTTGGAGAGGTAGCGATAGTCGATGCCCAGCAGGAGTCCTCGCCAGGTGGCTTCGAGATCGAGTTTGATGAGGTGGCGGTTTCGGTATTTGAGCATGGCGTTGAGTAGGGGGTTTTCATTGGTGTAAAGGGAAGTAGCGAAGCGGCTGAAGTAACGGAAGGGATTTCGGAGGGTGCTATCCAGATTGACGTCGACAGGGAGGGAGTAGGTGTAGCCTGCAAGTGTGCGGATAAAGAGCTGGTCGGTCAGGTGGCCTTCGGATGTCCAGGAGAGTTCGAGGCCGGCATTTCGGGCGAAGGCTACGTTTTGTGCTTGAAATCCAAGGTAACTTACGATGGTATCAAGGGGTATCTGATTGGGGGGTACGGTATCCCATCTGGGTGGGAGATAAAGTCCAAAGGTGATTTCGACGAGGTCTCTGTAGTCGAGCCAAAAGAGGGAGAAGTCGAAGTAGTGACGCCAAGTATTGATGGTAAGTTGTTTTTTGAGACCGATTTCGGCATTCCAGCCGTATTCGGGGCGGAGGTTCAGGTTTGGGAAGATCGGGACGGCTTCCCGACCTGCAGTGGAGATGAAGATTTCGGTGAAGGTGGGGAACCGGAAGCCCTGGCCAAAGTTGGCTCTGACGAAGAGCGTTGGGTCGACCTGATAATTGGCTCCTGCCCGAAATACAGGTATTCGGCGGCTTTCGATGCCTGAGATGGAGAAGTATTCGTATCGAAACCCTGTATTTAAGGCCCACCGACCGCGCAGATAGTCGATCTGAGCGAAGGTGGAGGCATTGCGGCCGGTGTGATTTCCGATGTTGTAAATTTCAAAGACGTCGAAGTACTGATAATTGAAGCCTGTGGTAAAGCGTGTATACAAAGTGATGGGGATGTCCAGGGAGTAGTCGAGGTTAAAGAGATTGGTTTTGAGATTGTCGCGGTAATTTTTAAACTGGAGGCGGTACCAACGGGTGGCCAGGCGGTGGCGGATGCCTGAACGAGTCTGGTAAATGGCCTCTGGAGTAATATGCCACTGCTGGCGTACGATGCGTGTGGCGCCATCGGCGGAGGTAGCTGCAGGGTCAGCGCCGTTTAGGGGTACATAGAAGTTGGAATCGGCATCGTGCCATGCAAGGAAGTCTGCTTCGTCGGAGCCCATGATGGAGCTGTTCCATTGAAGAGTGAGACCTCGGCCATCGGGTCGGGTTCGATATCGGGTTTTGAAGGTGAGTCTGGACTGTGTCTGGTCGGTAAAGCGGATGAAGCCACGTGTGGTAAGCTGATTGATGCCTACTACATAGTCCAGTGGGCCTGAGGATTCGCCTGCTGTAGCAGAAATGCCCCATTCGCCAGGGCGCTGAGTCCACCACCATTTCTTACCGGGATCACGGGGGTTGTCTACCAGATTGTAAAAGGTTTGGATACGGGCTATGGGTTTTTCTTTTTCTGGCCAGAGGGTTTTGATATGGAGGGCACCGTTGAGGCCTCCGGCGCCATAGAGTACTGAAGCAGGGCCTTTGACCACTTCGAGGTTTTCGACCATTTCGATGGGGGCAAAATTCCAGCGCATATCTCCTCGGTCGGCGGTGAGGAGCGGCATTCCATCGACAATGACGAGCACACGGCTGCCTATGCCGTAGGCAAAGCCGCTGCCATTGCGGATGCTCATCTGACCGTCGATGACGGTAACTCCGGGCACTTTGTCAACGGCATCGTAAAGTCGGGTGGAGTTTACATTGAAGATCAATTCCTTTGGCAGTAGATCTACTTGTACGACTTCGCGTGTGATCGGTTTGCGTGCGCGGGTGGCCGTGATGGTGACATCGGGGAGATTTTCTATAAGTTGTTCAAGGGGTATAGTAATATATTGGACCGAGGTAGTTTGAAAACTGACGCGAACGCGACGGTTCTTAAAGCTTATATGATCAACAGAAAGAAGAAGTGATTTTTCAGGTGTGTGGTAGATATACTGACCTTTATCGTCGGTCATACCTGCGAGTCGACCATTAATTGTGATATCTGCCATACTTACTGGCTCTCCAGACAGGGAGGAGAAGACTCGGATATGTAGGGTATTTTGCGCGAGGGTTGTCAAAAAGCTACAAAGGGAAAGAAAGGTAAGTATAAGCAGTTGTTTCATTTGGATTGAATACACAAACAAATTTAATGGGTGGAATTTTAATTTTTGATTTCAAAAATTTTTATTTATTTTAGGTGTGCCTAACTTATTTTTGTTATCAAATTAAATTATGATTTTATGAAAACGAAAATTATTCTTTTGTTATCGACTATATCAATTTTTATTGCTTATGCTCAGCCTGTTTTGGTAAACGGTTTAGTGACAGATGGAGCTTTACCGGTACAAGGAGCTGAAATTTCAATTGAAAAGCTGGGTTTAAAAGGCCAAAGT
The DNA here is from genome assembly GCF_053489755.1 of Rhodoflexus sp. Taxonomy (NCBI): domain Bacteria; kingdom Pseudomonadati; phylum Bacteroidota; class Cytophagia; order Cytophagales; family Thermoflexibacteraceae; genus Rhodoflexus; species Rhodoflexus sp. The sequence continues at coordinate 15,008 of NZ_JBRCHD010000062.1, read as the reverse complement.
GACGCTAACGGGAAGTTTCAGCTACGGGTAAATGCAAGGGAATCTGACTTACAGATGACTGTTTCAAAACGGGGATATTTATCAGAAACTTTGATCTTTACTACACTTGAGCGTGATACGGTAGTAAATGTGACGCTTACCCGGTTAGGCGAGATGATTGATGAAGTGGTCGTCAGCGCAACGCTGCATCCAGTGAGCCGATCGAATGTAGTTGCTCCTGTAGAAGTAATTCACAGGAGATTGACTGAGCGAATTTCTACATCGCAGATTATGGATTTGTTGCCAGCACTACCGGGCATGAGGGTGCAATATAGTTGTAATGTATGTCAAGCTCCAGGACTTCAGCTGAATGGTTTGCCCGGGCCCTATACAATGTTGCTCATCGATGGACTGCCAATGATGGGTCCCTTGTCATCGACCTATGGTTTGTTTGCTCTTCCGACTTTTCTGATGAGCAGGGTAGAGGTTAGCAGAGGACCCGGAGCTGTGCTTTTTGGATCTGAAGCCATAGGTGGGCTTATCAACATTTTTACTCCTGATCCGGATGTGGCGCCCAGATTTCATTTGGAGCAGGAAGTAACTACTTGGGGGGAATTTTCCACACAGGCAATGGTTGCATACAGAAAAAATCGCTGGAGGATGCTAACTGGCGTCTCAACGCATTATTTTAACAACAGGGTAGACCACAATGGAGATGGTTTCATGGATCTTCCGTTGCAAAAGAGGCTATCAACTTTTTTCAAAGTAAAGTATTCGGACAGTTGGGATGGTTATTTTAGGTATTTTTATGAAGACAGGCTTGGTGGTCAGATGATCGGCCAACATCACAACAGAGTGGATGGGAAGGCCTATGTAGAGAGCATTTTCACTAACAGATTGGAATGGATAATGAAATACACATCTCCAAAGTACAAACCTCTATCAGTATGGTGGAGTGCTTCAACACATGATCAAAACAGTGTTTATGGAGACGAGGCTTTTCTGGCGAGACAATATCTTGCAAATGCGCAGCTACTATGGAGGGAGACAAAAGGCTTCATCAGCTACACTGGAGGGGCAGCTGCCAGATATCAATACTACAACGACAACACTACCGCCACCCTGCTATATACCGATGATAAAAAAGAGGAGGCTCCAGAAGTATTTCTTATGCCGGGATTGTTTGCAGATTTTAATTTTAAAAAGCAAATAACAGGATTAAATGCAGGGTTAAGGGCTGATTATCACCCAGTTCATGGTTTAATACCTACGTATCGAATGGGATTGATGGTAAAAGGTGGGAATCAATCATTCAGGGTTCAACATGGTACAGGTTTTAGGGTAGTCAATCTATTTGCAGAGGAACATGCTGCGCTGTCCGGGGCAAGGGAGGTGGTAGTAACATCGGCTCTAAAACCCGAACGCTCCATTGGTACTTCTGTGGAGTGGGAGTATGCAAAGCTGAATACTGATTATTCTGTTAGATTGACTACAGGGGCATTTTTCAATGTGTTTTCTAACAGGATATTACCAGACTACGATAGTGATCCTCAGAAGATTATTTTTGATAATCTCAGCGGAAGTTTTCATCAGGCGGGATTAAACATTAGATGTGAAACGAGCATAGGTAGTCATTGGTATTTGAGTGTGGGTGGTACGGTCCAGGATTTAGGAGTGATGGATGATGAGGAGGAGGAAGATGTGATTCCTCCTTTTGTGGAGAGGTATTCTATACAGACAATGACTGGATATAATAGCGGAAGGTGGAGGCTTGATGTGTCATCTTTTACCTATGGTCCTATGCGATTGCCCCTGGCCGGAGAATTGGATCCTAGGCCTGAATACTCTCCGGTATTTACTCACCTGAATGCCCAAATATCCTTCATAATCAATGATAGAAACCGCTTGACGATAGGAGGGCGAAATCTCTTGGACTTTGTTCCATGGCGAGGTTTGCCTTTTCTGATTTCTAGAGCCGATGATCCATTTGACAGCAGAGTGGTTTTTGACAATGATGGAAACCCACTGCCTACACCTGATAATCCTTATGCATTGACTTTTGATCCAGAATATGCATTTACTTCATTACAGGGTCGGAGGTTTTTTGTACAGTGGCACTACAGTTTTTGACCCGTTGGTAAAATTGTTTACCCCCATTGTCCTAAATCTGACATTTGTTCTACACGTATTTGTTTCTTCTGAAACGGGCAATAAAAACTCAAATGATAAGCGCGAAGCGCGATGACCGAATCTGACCTCACTACTTTTGATCCGTAAAGAGTATCCCCCCAGATAGGGTGACCGATATACGACAACTGTGCCCTAATCTGGTGGTATCGACCGGTAATTAGTTTTAATTCAAGGTCTGTGAAATCACGACCTCGACTTAAAACTTTATATGATAGTTTTATCTCAGCAGAGCCTTCAAAAGGTTGGGATGATATAATTGCTTTGAAATTCAAAGGATCTTTTCGGTGAAAATGGACCAAAACAGCCGAGGGAGTATGTATAATGCCTTCTACGCGGGCGCAATATTTTTTAGTGATGCGCCTTTTTTCGAAAAGTGGCTGTAAAATCCGGTGAGCATTCAGGCTTTTGGCCACCAGCAGCAATCCGGAAACAGGCCTGTCGAGACGATGGAGCGGATGTGGACCCCATTTTTTAAAAAATTCCGGTCTTTGCCGGCGTAACCAATCCATCAGACTTGGGTTTCCTCTGGAGTCGGGTTCGGTGTTGAGGCCGTGTTCCTTATCTATGATACAATAATGGTCGCATTCGTATACGATAGCGGGCATTTTAACGCTCTTTGGTAATGGAACGTATCCACTTGTACTCGGATAGGAACTCGCGCCCGATCACTCTGAACACTGAGTAGGCGGGCACTGCCACAATCATGCCGACAATACCAAACAGATTACCTGCAACCAGAATGACAAAAAAGATTTCCAGTGGATGTGCATTGACCGACTTGGAAAAAATAAGCGGTTGAAAAATAAAATTGTCGAGCAGCTGAACGACCGCAAACACCGATAGTACTTTGAGCAGGTGAAACTGCCAAACTTCTGCAGCCAGCAACCCCGGTGTAGTGCCGAAAGCGATCAATGTACCTATAGTGGCCCCAATTACCGGGCCTATGTATGGAATAATGTTGATCAAACCGGCAAAGAAGCCAATGATAAAGGCATTTTTGATATTGAAAACCGACATACCAAAGCTCACAATCAAGGTAATCAGGCTGATCTGCACGATGATGCCTATGAAATACCGGCGAAGCGAATATTTGATTTGAGCCAGTGCCCTGGACATTTTATCGCTGGAGCTATCGGGCGTAAATGCCAGGACAATACTGGAGGGTATATGCCTGTCTTTGAGAAGAAAAAAGGTGATAAAGGCAATGGAAAAAAGTGCGATCACTAGATTGCCCATGGCACTGACCAGCCCTGTGAGTGTGCCGGTTAGGTTTGTAATGTTGAAGTATTCTGAGAATTTTGACAGAATATACTCTCTGTTTGATTCATAGCCCACCGGTTTAATGCCAATTTCATCGGCCCAATTTTCAATGGTTTTGATTGGAGTTTCCAGGTTTTGGTAGATTTCAGCCATGCTGATATCGGAGATGGCATACAGCTCGGCGAGCAAAGGGGGTACGAAAATCAGAAACAACAAATAAAAGAAGAGAAAAACACTCAACAGACCGATAAGTGCCTTTAGCCAGTCGGGTAGGCTTTTTTGCCGGATTTTCACCCGGTCGAGAAATTCCATCAAAGGCGACAGTGCTATTGTAAGCGATACGGCTATGGCCAGATAGACCATCACCGGAAAGGAGAAGTACAGTACCAAAATCAAAATGAAGGCGAGAAGCCCCCCAATCAGTTGCTTGCGAGTAATTTTGGACATGGACTAGTCATTATTGGACCAAGAGTGAAAACAAAGCAAATAAAGGGACAAATCCCGATAAAAACCCTGCTATGACCTCTACGATGGTATGAGCGTTGATTTCCAAACGCGCCCATGCTATCAGTCCTATCGTCAATACCACAGATATCAGATACCAATGCGACCAACCGTAGAGCCTGGAGAGAACCAGTACTGCAGCCAACATGCCGGATAGAGCCGCCACGTGAGCACTGGCCTTGTAAAAGGGAATTTGTATGAGTAGAATCAGAATGACAATGCATGTCCCAATGAGAAAGAGGTATATGAGCTTGGCAGAGGAGACCCAGCGCACTGCTACAGCTGTGAAGTAATAAAAAACCGCTCCGATTACGTATGGTATTTTACGGTCTTCTCGTTTGTGCATGAAGAGGGAGCTGATTACTCCAAGCCGATAGAGTAAGACGGTCAATAGCCCGGGGAATATATACGTACCTGTGGCAATGGCTACCATCAGGTACATCGCCTGTGACCTTGTAATCGGTGCTGATGTTTGTGCAATTACAAGGGCTGCGAACAGCAAAGGGACCAATGCGGGATGCAGCACATAGGAAATCAGGTTGCCGAGGGTTTGTTTCAGTGATCGTGAGGTCATGGAGTACATCAAAGTTGTTTTCGGAGTCGGGCTACTGGTATACCGAGTTGCTCACGGTATTTGGCCACGGTGCGTCTGGCCAGGGGATATCCTTTTTCATTGAGGATTTTACAGAGCTGGTCGTCGGTATAGGGCTTTGATTTGTTTTCATCGGCGATGGCCTGCTCCATGATTTTTTTAATTTCTTTGGTTGATACTTCTTCTCCGTCGGAGGTGGTCATTCCTTCGCTGAAGAGTTCTTTGAGGAGAAAGGTGCCAAAGGGCGTCTGGACGTATTTGTTGCTGGCTACGCGGGAGATGGTGGAGATGTCGAGACCTACTTCGTCAGCTATATCTTTGAGTATCATCGGTCTGAGCTTGGTCCAGTCGCCAGTGAGAAAAAATTCCTTTTGATAGTTCATAATGGCAGACATGGTAATAAGGAGGGTCTGCTGGCGCTGCTGAATGGCGTCGATAAACCATTTGGCCGAGTCGAGTTTTTGCTTTACAAACATCAGAGCTTCCTTCTGGCTTTTATTGGTTTTGGCGCCCTCTTTATAGGCTTGAAGGAGTTCTTTGTATTCGCGGCTGATGTTGAGTTCGGGGGCATTTCGTTCGTTGAGGGTGAGCTCGAGCTTGTCGTTGTTGATGGTGATGATGAAATCGGGAATGATGCTGAGGTCCCGGTCGAGGGCGGTGTTGATTTGAAGTCCTGGTTTGGGGTTTAGCTGGCTGATTTCGGTGATGACGTCCTTGAGGGTGTCTTCATCGATGCCCAGGCGGTCGAGAAGTTTTTCGTAGTGTTTTTTGGCAAATTCGTCGAAGTGATTTTCCAGGATTTTGATGGCGAGCTTGACTTCCGGAGTTTGAGGCCGGCGCAAGAGTTGTAGGAGAAGGCATTCGCGAAGGTCTCTGGCGGCTATACCCGGTGGGTCGAGTTGTTGAACTTTTCGGAGTACCTGTTCGAGCTCAGAGGGTGAGATGCTTATGTTTTTGGTAAAGAGAAGATCGTCGCTGAGGCTTTCGAGATCGCGTCTGAGGTAGCCGTCGTCATCGAGATTGCCGATGATGTATTCGCCGGCTATCCGCCAGGTATCGGGAAGTCGGAGCATGCCGAGCTGATGGATGAGGTTTTCGTAAAAGGTTTCTGAGCTCACGACTGGTGCCTGATATTCTTCGTCGTCTGCGCTGTAGTTGTTGGCTTTTAGCTTGTAGTCGGGTGTGTCTTCGCTTAGCAGGGATTCGTATTCGTCGAAGTCTTCGATACTGGTGATTTCGGGCTGGTCGATCAGGACTCCGTCTTCATCGTATTCGTCTTCAGGGGATTCGTTGTCCGGTAGGTCTGCTTCATATATTTCCTCATTATTGTTGTTGGCTTCTTCGAGAGCGGGATTTTCTTCGATTTCCTGTTTGATGCGCTCTTCTAGCATGGCGACTGGCAGCTGAATCAGCTTCATGAGCTGAATCTGCTGTGGGGAAAGTTTTTGAAGGAGTTTCTGACTTAATCCCTGTTTGAGCACGTTTTTTAGGTTTTGTGGGCCAATTTACAATTGGGCGACGAATCGGATGGCTTGATATTTGCTTGTTGCGGGGCCTTTTTCAGGAATGAGCTGGTTTTTTACTTGTTGCCAATGCATTATTGTGTGGGGTGTGTGAGGAGGCTTTCTGTTAGAGGCTTTGGATGTGCATTTTGAGGCGGGTCTATTTCGGGGTATTTGAATCGGGCAGGGATGTGAATTTTCTGCAAAGGCTGTAGTGTGGTCTTTTTTCCGGATATGGCACGCCTGAATTTGCGTTTTCGGTCGTGTATCGAGGATGGTTTACAGATACGAATGGGCCGGAGGCGTGTGCACCTCCGGCCTTCGCGTGAGGGATGCGGAGGGCGCCCGAAAGGGCGGTGCGCAGCACGGGAGCGAAGCGTACCCCGCAGCAGCCCGACCCCGCGCGGTAAGGCCAGCCACAGATGGCCGGCGCGCGGGGGCACGCCCTGATGAAATTTTTTTTGGATTTGCCGCTGTGGACCTTGTCATCGGTGATTTCCTAAGGATTTGGGCCCAATAGCCGATACCTCCCGATGTGGGCGATGTGCGCGGACTTTCTGCCGAAGGTTTACAGAAGCAATGGTAGTCTGTGTGGCACTTGGCGCATCGGAAGTACCTTTACAGCCAGAAAAATCATCAACACCTGCTTACCTGAAGATGAGCGACGAGGAACTACTCAATGGCGAGCCTGATCCGCAGATGGAAGGCCACGTAGCCAAAGTCAGCAAAGTTTCCGGCATGTACCGGGAGTATTTTCTGGATTATGCCTCGTATGTGATTCTGGAGCGAGCCGTGCCGGCCATGTACGACGGCCTGAAACCGGTCCAACGTCGCATACTCCATTCCATGTACGAGATGCACGATGGCCGCTACCACAAGGTGGCAAACATCATCGGCAACACGATGAAATACCACCCCCATGGGGATGCCTCCATAGGCGATGCCCTGGTACAACTCGGTCAAAAAGACCTGCTCATCGACTGCCAGGGCAACTGGGGAAACATTCTGACCGGAGACTCAGCCGCAGCCCCGCGCTACATCGAAGCCCGGCTTACAAAATTTGCCCTGGATGTAGTCTTTTCGCCTAAAATCACGCAATGGCAGTCCAGCTACGACGGCCGGGCCAAAGAGCCGGTGTTCTTCCCGGTAAAATTTCCCCTCTTACTCGCACAGGGAGTCGAAGGCATCGCCGTAGGCCTGAGTACCAAAATCCTGCCCCACAACTTCAATGAGCTCATCGATGGCTGCATCCGCATACTCAACGGCCAGAACGTCACCATTTACCCGGATTTTCCCACGGGAGGTATAGCCGATGTAAGCAATTACAACGACGGCCAGCGGGGCGGACGCGTAAGGGTACGGGCCAAAATCAACGCTATCGACAAAAAGACACTGGTCATCTCAGAAATACCTTTTGGCACCACCACAGGCTCCCTGATCGACTCCATCCTCAAAGCCAACGACAAAGGCAAAATCAAAATCCGAAAAATAGAAGACAATACAGCCGAAAATGTAGAAATCGTCATCCACCTCCCCCCCGGCCTGTCGCCCGACAAAACCATCGATGCTCTCTATGCCTTTACCGACTGCGAGGTCAGCATCTCCCCGATCGCCTGTGTCATTTACCAGGACAAGCCTCTCTTTATGGGAGTCAGCGAGATGCTCCGGGAATCCGCGTTCCTGACCCGGGAATTGCTCAAAGCAGAGCTCAACGTAAAACTCAATGAACTGCGCGAAGCATGGCACTTTGCCTCCCTGGAGAAAATCTTTATCGAGCACAAAATCTATCGACTCATCGAAGATGCCGAAACCTGGGAGCAAGTCATCTCCAGCATCCGCATCGGGCTCAAACCACACATCGGCCACCTGCTCCGCCCCGTGACAGAAGAGGATATCGTACGTCTGACCGAAATCAAAATCAAACGCATCTCCAAATACGACTCCGACAAAGCCAACGACCACATCCAGGCCCTGGAAGGCCAAATCGCCGAAGTAGAGCAAAACCTGGCCAACCTGACCGACTACACCATCCGCTGGTTTGAGTACCTCAAAGAAAAATACGGAAAAGGACGCGAACGCAAAACCGAACTGCGCCTCTTCGACGAAATACAGGCACAAACCGTAGCCATTGCCAACGAAAAACTTTACATCAACCGCCAGGAAGGCTTCATCGGCACCAGCCTCAAAAAAGATGAATACATCTGCGATTGCTCCGATATCGACGACATCATCGTTTTCCGGCGCGACGGCAAGATGATGGTCGTCAAAGTCGACCAGAAAGTGTTTGTCGGACCGGACATCATCCACGCAGCCGTTTTCAAAAAAGGCGACCGACGCACGATCTACAACCTCATCTATCGCGACGGCTCCAAAGGTCCCTCCTATATGAAACGCTTCTATGTAGACTCCATCATCCGCGGCAACGAATACGACATCACACAAGGCAAACCAGGCAGCGAAATCCTCCACCTGACCGCCAACCCCAACGGCGAAGCTGAAGTCGTATCCGTATACCTCAAACCCATCTCCAAACTCAAAAAACTGCGCTTTGACATCGACTTTGCCACCCTCGCCATCAAAGGTCGCAACGCCCGCGGAAACCTTGTCACCAAATACCCCATCAAAAAAATCGAACTCAAAGAAAAAGGCCTCAGCACACTGGCACCCCGCAAAATCTGGCTCGACACCTCCATCATGCGACTCAATACCGAAGGCCGCGGCCAACTGCTCGGCACCTTCAAGGGCGACGACCTCATCATACAGGTCACCAAAACAGGTACCTACCGCCTCACTACCACCGACCTGAGCACCCACTTCGACGACGACGCACTTCACATCCGAAAATTCAACCCCCAGGAAATCATCACCTGCGTCTATTGGGACCACACCCGGAAGCGCTACTTCGTAAAACGCTTCCACCCCGAAAAATCCGATCGACGCGAATCCTTCATCCCCGAAGGCCATGGAAATCAGCCCGAACTCATCACCTTCCAGCCCAACCCCGTTGTACTTCTGGAATTCGATGAAGTAAAAGGCAAAGCCCGTCCCCCCGAAGAAGTCAACCTCGCCGAATTCATCTCCGTAAAAGGCATGAAAACCATCGGCAACCAACTCACCACACACCCCGTCAGGCAAATCACCCTCCTCCACCCCCACGAACCGGCTCCCGAAGAAACAACCCCGGCAGACTTCACCGACATCGACATCGACCTATCCACAGAAGAAGCCCGGCAAATCACCCTCTTTGACCTGCTCGACCAAAATCCAGAAAAAGACAACCCCAACCAATAATGTAATTTTCTCTCATTGGGCGCCCCCTCGGCCGCTTGCGGCAAGCGGCCGGGGGCCGGTCTGCGGCTCCTATTCCCCTTGCAGGCAGGCGTGGCACATCGGGCTGCGGTGGCTTGCTACCGCTCCGCCTCCTCGCCCGTGAGCCACACGGCCCGCCTGCTGCGGCTCATATCCGCCTCCGCCCTGGCGCACAGCACCCCGGCGGAGTTGATCAGATCCCACCTGCTGCTCTAAAACCAATTGCTAAACTGAATAATCCGAACAAAAAGAAACATTTCACAGCGAAATCAGCCCCCCGTCACTTCTGAACCCGGGTCAGCCGCCTCAGCGCCTCCATTTGGTCTCTTTCAAGCTGTCGCCTGAGCGCATTCAGATCATTAAACTTTTTCTCAGGCCTGATTCTGCTTACAAATTCTATCCGAAGCACCTGATTGTAAATGTTGCCATGAAAATCAAAAATGTGCACCTCTATAGTTTTAAATCCTCCCGTCACTACAGTCGGGCGATGTCCTATATTGCACATACCCATCAGCTTAGTTCCCGGGTCCGATACAAAGGAAACCATCACAGCATATACTCCATCACCGGGGATAAGCTTATGTGGGTTTTCGTTGAGGATATTGGCCGTCGGAAAACCGATTTTCTCCCCTATCTGCCTGCCTTTCACCACCATGCCCGTAATGGCGTAGGGGTAGCCAAGCCATTGATTGGCAGTATCCACATCACCCTGAAGCAGAGTCTTTCGCACTTTGGTCGAGCTCACCACCACACCATGTATCGCTTGGGCAGAGAGGCTCTCCACCGAAAATCCATAGAGCTGTCCCAAATGCACCAGATGTTCATAGGAACCTTCCCTGTTGCGACCAAAGTGATGGTCATGGCCGATCACCAATGCACGGGCTTTGACTTTTTGCACCAGGTATTTGCGCACAAACTCCTCTCCACTCGTCTTTGAAAACTCTATCGAAAACGGATGAAAAATCAGATTCTGTAACCCGGCCTTTCGCAGCAGCTCGATTTTTTCGTCTTCGTCGTTGAGGAGCTTAATGTCAGCTTCCGGTTGCAGCACCAACCTGGGATGCGGCTTGAAGGTAATCAGCACACTTTCACCTCCTTCCGCCATAGCTGCAACCTCATTCAATCGGCTGATGATAGACCGGTGCCCGATGTGCACGCCATCAAAGGTGCCCATAGTCACCACCGGATACTGCGGAGCTGTAAACTCGTCAATGGAATAAAAAACCTTCAAACCCCGGTCTATTTAAACAAACCAAACAACTCAGCATTCACCCGATCCACAATTTCACCGAAATGCTCCTTGTTGTCGGCAAATTTATTTTTATCTACATCGATGATGAGCAGTTTGCCCTTGTTGTATCGGCTAATCCAGGCCTCATAGCGCTCATTCAATCTGCTCAGATAGTCGATGCGTATGTTGGTCTCATATTCGCGCCCACGTTTGTGGATTTGCTCTACCAACGTAGCTATCGAGGCCCTAAGGTAAATCAGCAGGTCCGGTGGCGCTATAAACTCCTCCATCAGCTGAAACAGCGACAGGTAGTTCTCAAAATCCCTTTTGGGCATCAGGCCCATGGCATGCAGATTGGGTGCGAAAATGTATGCATCTTCGTAGATGGTGCGATCCTGAATTACATGCTTGCCACTTTTGCGTATTTCGATGATTTGCCGGAAACGACTGTTGAGAAAGTAAATCTGAAGATTAAAGGACCACCGCTGCATTTCGTTGTAAAAATCCTCCAGATACGGATTGTCCTCCACATCTTCATAATGAGCCTCCCACCTGAAATGCCTGCTGAGCATTTGGGTCAGGGTGGTTTTGCCCGAACCAATATTTCCGGCTATTGCTATATGCATACTGTACGAATTCCAGACCGGACAAACCTAAACTATTTCATCCAATCCACTGCACACATTCCCCGTAAAGTTTGCCGTCTTTGGTCACTCCGTAGTACTTTGCGATTGAATGATTCTGACTCTCTGAATCATAGCGTCTATTTCCGAACGAAATTCCCGGTCATTGGTCATTTGCCTTGCCAGATTGAGCTGCACGATGGCCTGGTCGTATTCACGGGCCAAGGTAAGCGCTCCTGCCAGACCTATACGGGCATTCATATCATCCTTGATGCCTATCACCTCACGCATGATGCGAGCTGCGATCTGCCCCCATTCCGGCGTGTTGCGAGCTTCCAGCAGTTCATTGGCAGTAGCGACCAGTGCTTCTCGTCTGCTCTGAGCCGACGAATCCTTTAGCTCGGTCATTAGCGTTTCAAAAAATTTTTCCGGCTGATTGGTGTCAAAATAATACAGTTTGCGAATCTGAAGCCCCGTCTTTCGGGCTTGATTGTTGTCAGTGGCTACCAGCGGCACCAATTGCTCAATCAGCATGTCCACAACTTCCTCTGAACTATCCCTCACTGCCCTTCGCAAGCTCGCATTCAGCGAAGCTTCATAAAAAGACTGTCTGTCAAACAAACTGGTATCCAGCAGATTCCACTTGTTTCGTACTCTGGCAAAGAGCGGATCACTCAAATCAAGACCAAATACGCTGATCCACATCAGCCCGGCGGTATCGCTTAGCAGCGCTTGGTCAAATTTTCGCACGTAATCATCGAAGATTGGCCGCGAAGCCTCCACCCCATGATTGTCCACTTCTATCAGGAGCAGTTCGTTAAAGCCCTTTGCCGACAGACCTCCGGCCACATAAGCACTCTGAAGCTGAGGATACAGCATTAGCCGTTTGGCTGCCTTCTGTGCGGCATTGGCCATCGCCTCCCTGTCCTGCGCGCCATCCAGCCGCAAAAGCAAATCCTCACCGGCACTCATAAACAGATGCACCGGATACCCGGGCAGATTGTAATGCCTGATCCACAGCTGACCAAACTCCGAATCCCCGTCGATCTGCACCGGAATAAACTGCTTGTTCAGCTCCCTGATCAACGTCCTGTCGCGGAGCACTACCTGATTCATGTTTTGGCAAATCTGACTCCATTCGCTACATACCTGCACAAAGATTCCCATACCACTGTTGCCGGCCATTCGCAACACATTTTCCCATTGATTGATGTTTCTCGCCCTGATCCAATCTAAGCGTTGGGCAGCCACAAAGACCACTTGACACACAAAAATCAATACAGTAGTCGCGATATGCCGGATAGAAATCATGGTGCTGAAATCATTAAGTCTTTAAACTGATACAATTCGGGTTTCTCACCAAATCGGTTTTCAAAATTTTTCAACCGAACATCCTCATCGGTTTCCATGCCCAAAGGTATTAACCGCGAATCAGGTTTGGTGATAAATTTTATCTCTTTTACTTTGTTTTCTGCAAAAAGTATCAGCAAATTGCTGCAATCAGCCCGGTTTACACCGATAAAAGTACCGTCCTCTTCCTTTACATAATAGACCGTCTGCCCGTTGCCGATTACAAGGACTTTGCTGAGTTTTCTATCTTCAAAATTCCCTTTTAAATCCCTTCCTCTGATTTGATTGTAAAAAGTATCGCTTTCTATAGCCAGTATAAATGCATTTTCAAAGACAAAGAGCGAATCCGGCTGATTCCCACTCATGGTAATGCTGATTAGCCCACCGGTAATTTGCGTCGTATCGCTCCACAGTACCGGCCTTCCATACAAGTGAAAAGCACTATCTGCCGAAGTGTAGTAGAGCGAGTCGGCTTTGCCCTGCAAATCCTTTCTGTACAGCCTCATATCTCGATACACATACATCTGCCTATGGCCCGAGCTGTCCACCTTTACCGTCCTGATTGTATCCCCACTGATGTAGAGGGTATCCGGCTCCGAATAGCTGAGAAACAGTGGCCTACCCGTCACCGTCACCACTTCATCCCCTTTGCCTTTGTAGACCCCTTCCTGGCCGTACACGGTAAATTTTCCAGCCGTATCCGTAATTGCTATATTTCCCCTCGAATATCCAATCTCAAGTCTCTGATGGTAGTAGAGACTGTCCCCCCTCAGCTCTATGTTTTTTTGCTTTACTACCGCATTGTGGTTAAACATGGCCTCATCCGTCACAGTGTTGTAGCGGCCGTTTTCACAATATATCTGCCCGCTGTCCGAATAGATATGAGTAGGCCCGATAAAATGCGCCACCCTCGATGTAGTGAAGTATTGGAGCGTATCGCACTCCATACGGTAGCGCGGATTGAGCAGTTCCACATTTTTTTTAAACGAAAACATCCTCGGACCGGCATAGTACATGCCGATTTGCGACTTTAGGACATTTTCGTCATTCGTAATGGTACCTCCCGTAGTATAGTAAGCAGTATTGATATTGCGGTCCAGTTCCAGGCGCTGGGTCGTAAGGGTCATCTCCGGATCGCGCAGCACCACATCCCCCTTTGCCCTGGCTACGCGCGTATTGCCATCGTATTCCATCGCATGGGCCGTCATCGTCAGCGTATCGCCCTGATTGAGCCGAATGTTTCCAAAAGCCTTGATTACATTGCTGTTGAGATACCTCACCGCACTGTCACAATACATCCTCGCCCCCTCATGCTCAAAGACCACATTTCCTCCCAGATAGCTCACATCACGAGTGCCTGTCACCCGGTCCGAATTCACAATTCGTATCAACTTACCCGCCTGTGCCCTCAATTCACCCCCCATCGACCATAAAACCAAACACACAAACCCAAAACCCCGAAGCACCTCGCCCGCCCCCATCATCTGAAAATCCTGAAATGAATCCCCAATTCCACCAGCCACCCTCTCAGCATAGCCTCCGGAATATTCCGACCAAACGGATTATTCGACTTCACAAAATCCCTGAAAGGATACGACGACGACACAAAACTCACATCCAGAGCCAGCCGCACCTCACCGAAATTGTACCCCACCCCCACATACGGAGCATACAGCGGAATCAAAGGCCTGAACAAATCCTCCATAAAAAACACCAGATTATCCTTCTGATAGAAGAGCTCTCCGCTCATCGGTCTTTGATGACCTGCCGTACCCCCCGGAGCCCACACCACTGTCTCAGCATCTCCCTTAGGCGAGAAGAGCAAGGTCATCACTACACCAGCCCGCATATGCCATTCCGAAAACTCATACCCATACCCCACCCGTACAGGCAGTGCAAAAAATTTCGTCCTCGCCGTCAGCTCCACCCGCTCAGCTCCATCCCCAAAGTCGGCCCGATAACCAATAAACCGGTCACCAAGCCCCACAGTACCCTCCAGAAATCCAAAATTCAACCGGTGATACCGCACACCCCCCTCCAGCGTGTAGGCCAGCGTCCTCGACACAGGCTCCACATAATCCCCCAGCACTATCGGAGCAAACTCCGAAAAAAAATCAGGCCTCCCCGACATCGTACCCGGCTCCAGACCCCGGTGTGCATTTACAAAGTTGCCAAACGAAAAACCCAAATACGACTCCAGTAGCGATTTCTGGCCGTGCAATCCCAAAGCCCAGCCCAAAGCCCATATTAACAGTACTTTTCTTACCCTCATCAACTTAACTAACGAATTAAAACACCCAAAATTTTGGCAAATGTAGCACCACAGCTCCGAGGCCATCCATACGAGCCCCTTTCCACTTAATCCCAACCCCCTCCACATCCGTTTACATCATCAGGGCGTGCCCCCGCCCGTCGGCCACCTTGCGGTGGCCTTACCGTGCGGGGTCGGGCTGCTCCGGGGTACGCTT
>NZ_JBRCHD010000061.1:0-81915 GCF_053489755.1 Rhodoflexus sp. | reverse complement strand
AATTGCTGGACCTGAAACGCTGCGCAGCGCCAAGTTGCCGTTTTGTAACTGCATCTGTGGATTAATCAAACCTGCGTTCGGGTTGAACGTCGTGTTGGGCAACACAGGCAGCGTGCTAAGATTCAGAGCAGACGGCGGCGGTAAAATAGGCGCAGGAGGTACAGGAGGTACGGCAGATGTAATATTGGCAGTCAGTACCAAAGGCGTCAGGATATAGTTGCCTGCATCGGCGCCTGTTAGAGCAAGCCCGCTGACGGTTACGGGTTTGTTCGTACCAACCGCCGCCGTATTGAAAGCGCCTACGGGCGAACCCGTCAAAGAAACGTCATCACCTATAATGGTATTGGCAAGCGCAGGTGTACCTGTGATTGTAGCATCTGTATTGCCGTCAAACACCTTGTTTTGTGCCGTCAAACCTGTGATGGTAACAGGGCGTAGGGTGATGTTTGCAGTCAATCCTGTTGGTTGGTTGAGTATGTAGTTGCCCGCATCCGTGCCCCCAAGCGTCAAAGCGGCTGTTACGGGTTTGTTTGTTCCTACATTTTTGTCGTTAAAAGTGCCGCCGCCCGAGAGGGTTACGTTGTCTGCACCCATAACACCCACAAGCGAAGCGCCCGTAATTGTCGCCGCCGTTGTGCCGTCATAAACCTTGTTTTGTGCCGTTGCGCCGGTTACGGTCAGGGCTTTCGGACTTACCGTGCTGTTGGCAATAGCTACGGTTCGCGTAGGCGCATTGGGACTTGTTACCGTAATGTTACCGCTGTAAGGACTGCCCGCTACGCTATTATCGCCTTTCAAGCGCACATAAATTGTAGTGGCGCTAACGGTAGGCGGCGTTCCTATGGTAACGCTGTTTGAGAAGGTCGTTCCGTCAACAGATACTTCAAAGCCGGCGGGGGCTGTAATGGTAATTACATCAGACAAGCGGCTTCCGCTTACCGTAAAGGTCTGATGAGCGGATGCCGTGCCGTAGGTAGCGCTAAAAGCGGGCAAATTGTTCGTACTAACCGCAATATCGGCAAATTGGAAGCGGGCAATCACCGGCAGGTGGTCGGTTACCGCAGCGCTGAAATTTAGATTAGGCAACAGCGAGTAAGGGTCAAGCACAAGTTCGCTGCCTGCCAAATGGTTGTTAAACAGTTCGTTTGAAACCATGATATGGTCTATCATGTTGTTGCGCGAGGCATACGAACGCCAACCGTTTAGGCTTAACGACTCGGTAGCGACCTTGTAAGCCGCAGGGTCATTAACGAATACATCGTAAGTAGAAGGTCCGTTGAGCGGGTTTTCCGATACGGTAACGTCCACATCATCGTTGAAATCGCCGGCTACAATAATGGCGGCGTTAGGATAATCGCCGTCTAATTGTTGTTTGAACGCGTTAATGTCAAACTTACGCATGTTGTAGCGTTCAAGCGCGGCGGCGCCGCTCGTATTGGCGCGCGCGTGGATGCCAAACAGATGCAATTTTCGCGTTACGCCGTTGATGGTGGCATCCACTACGAAAAGCGCCGGATAGCGCCCGCTTGCCCAAAAGCGCGTAGGGTCGCCTATGGATGCGCCGAAGGGCTGCGGATAATCATTAGGGACAGGATAGCCCGATAGGTAACACAAGGGTTCGCCACCGTTGAAAGTAGCGTCAGGGGTAATCACCGAAGTTTTGTAAACAAACGCTATTTTTTGCCCATCGTCTATTTCAGCGGGCGTAGGCGAAGGCGGACGTTGTGAGAAACAACCTGTAACCAACTTAGCGGCATAGCCCGGCATGGCCGCCACCAATTGGTTAAATTGCGATACGTTACAGATTTCTTGCAGCACGTAAACATCGGCTTGCAAATGATTTAAAAACGTAGCCAAACTATTGCGCTGCAAGTTGTCATCCAAAGGTCCGTTGCTTGGATGCCCGAACCACTCAACGTTGAGCGTTACGATGTCCAAAGTTTCGCTTGTTGGAACGGCATCGTGCGGAGTAGTAGCCGGAGCGGCGCCAGCTACATCGGAGACCAAGCGTGGAATGACTTGATAGTTGCCCTGAAACTGACTTAATACGCCTATAATTTTAGCCGACGTTGCAGGTATCGCTTTGCCTAACAGGTTGAAATTATTGAAAACCGTATTAGGTGTGCGCAATACGCCGCTGCCCGAAGCGTCTGAAATGTTAAAACTTGCGTTCGGCACAAAAATGCCGCGGCTGTTGGCGCCAAAGGTTACGTTGTTAATTTCTATCAGTTCGCCCTCATCGGCTTCGGCGAGCGTATTTAAAGTCAAGGTTTTAGGCGTTGGAGCGCCCACAAATGAGCCGATGGAATAACTGCTGACAGGAGAAATTTGCGTCAGCCCTGTGTAAGGCGTGCCTGCCGGATAAGCGCCGCCGCTTCTGCCGAACTCGGACAGCGTGCCGGTTACGGTAATCTCTTTGCCAATGAGCAAATCGGGGTCTTGGTCTAAGAAAGGAGCCGTGTTATCAAATAAGGCGATGCCGCCTGTGTTGTCTTGAATAAAAACTGTCCTTCCGTGCTGATTAGCTACCGTAATAGTCCCTGTAACCGTTACGGTAGAGCCAAAAGGCATGGCGCGGGCGGCGGCGATGGTCAGCGGGCCGGAGATATTGACCGTAAACGAGCCGATATTGCCCGCCGCTACGGCAGCGCCCGCATCGTCGGTGACTTGATTGGCTTGCATCACGATGTTGTAAGAGCCGTTGTCGGCCGCATCCCAAGAACCGCCGGGCGGGGTAACGCTATAAGTAGCCGTAATCGAAGGAGCATCGCTTGCAGGCATGGCACTGACAAAAACAGCAGCTTGCGAAAAACTGCTGGGGCCAGTAATGACAATATCGTTGTTGTCTAACGTAGATACGTCAATATTGGTATTATCCGTATAGGTAACCGTAAAACTGTAACTCATGCCGCCGCTTGTGGTAACGTTGGCAGCCGAAGCGGTGGCGGTAGGGGGAGGGTTTATCGCGCCCCATGCGATTGTAACGTCATCTATGGCAAGTCCATGGTCGGCGCCTGGATGGTTAATATCATCCCATTTAATCATGATATAGTGTCCGACAGGAATAGAAAGCGAGCCGGAAATAGAAGTAGCCGGGAAAACTATTCTATTAGCTGAAGAGTTCCCATCTAATGCAGCGGCCGTACCGCCTGTTATTGGGCTTGTAAAGGTCAAAGCCATTACTTGCGTCCAACCTGTATTATTGCTTGGAGTGAGACTTGTTATTGGAGCGTTTGATATTTTGTACCAAAAAGTAACCGACTGCGCCGTCGCGCCGCTGTTGCGCCATTGCTCGCCGGTGTAAGCTACGGTCAGATTCGTTATCGTACTTCCTGTGTTATTTTGCAATTGAACCCCCCATGCAAAATTGCCGGCAGCCGCATTATCAGAGCCTACGCTGCCCAGCGCCCTGTCCGTAGATGCGCCTGTTCCATAGCTGTACAAATTGCCGGCGTTACTAGCGCCGTTATTAGCTGCGATGTTCGTTCCCGTACCGCTGCGCTGCGCATACCAGTTGTTGATAGAGCTGTTATCAGTCCATGCACTGGTGCCGGTAGCGATAAGCGTGTTAAAATTCTGACTGTAAGAGCCAGCGCTGCCTGTCATAGAAACAGCCTGCGACCATACCTGATTCAGCGGCGCAAGTTGCAAAAGCATTCCCCATAAAAACCAATGGAAGAGAAGGTAAAATTTGCGCATAAAATTTTGATTTTGAAAAACGCACAAATTTCCGTATCTATCCTGAGAGCGTTGTTTAAGAAATGGTTAAATGTCACCTGCGTTTTGTTAAACCTTCCGCTTCCAGAATCTTAACAAATTTTCCTCTAAGGTAATGATTGCGCTTCCTGCTACGGCTAAGCCTTTTAGGTTGGTAACGGCAGACGTTAGATAAAATATAACTTGCTCGTTATCATACAGATTCCTCCTGATGATATTTTTGTTTTGATAGAAAAAAACAGCGTCATTGTTGAGCGCAAAGCAAGTGCCTTCCATTGGTAAGCGACGGATAAAATTACCGATATTATCAAATTGCAAAATCCCATAACCCTCTGCCAATACAAACAACATGTTTTGATGCTCGGCCATGTAGGCGATATCCAATAAAGATTGGGGCAGCAACAAGCCCAAATCAGTTTGGAGGATAATTTGTCCGATTTTCTTGTTAATTTTCTTAATTGAAAAACTCATGTCGTCATATACCCAAACTGTATTATCAGCCGCTTGCGCTGCCACACGCACAAAGCCGCCGTCCGGAAGTTGGAATCGGTAAATTTCTATTGGGGTTAGAAAGCGATTGAGCAGCGCGTAACTCTGCAACTCGCGGTAGAAGGCAAAAATGCGTACCGTAGCGCGGGCATCGAGCAGACTTACCTCAGCTACTTCGGGCGGCGAGTAGGTCAGCAAATGATTGCCAAGCGAGTCATAGGAATAAATATTTCCCTGTTTATCAGCTACATAAATATTGCCCGAGTTATCGGCAGACAAAGTAACGGCCTGATCTACAGCTACGGTTTTGTAATTGTGCAGAGTGTCCTGTGCATGCAATTGCGAGCTAAAAAGCAGACTACAAAATATAAGTATTTTCAAAACTGAGCAATTTGGTACATGTTCCGTCAAAGGCTGCATAAGTACAAAAATTCATCCATTCTCCCAAGTTAATGTAGCGCCCTTCAAAATCGCAAGTTGCCGCTGTTACGCTCAAGTCGAGCGGAAAGTGCCGATGCCCGAAAATATAAAAATGATGTGGAGATTCTTGATGCTTTTTTTTACAATATTGCCAAATCCATTCACCCTCGCCGAGAAAATAATGAGCGTTACCTTTCTTCTTGCTTTGGCGCGACCAGGCATTGGCAAATCCCATACCCATGAATGCAGGCAGTTTATCGAAACACCACTGGAACGCCTTTACATTGAAAAAGTACTTTTTCAACAGTTTGTAGGCCATATCGCCCGGCCCCAAACCATCTCCATGCCCAATCAACAACTTTTTGCCATTGCAAATCAGCGACTGCGGACTGTGATAGACAGGTGTTCCAAGTTCTTGTGTAAAATATTTAAACATCCAGAGATCGTGGTTGCCTGTAAAAATACTCACAGGCAGCCCACCGTCGGTCAGTTCTGCTATTTTTCCCAGCAAACGAACGTAACCTTTGGGAACTACATGTCCGTATTCAAACCAAAATTCGAACAGATCTCCCATCAGGAAAATATGTGCCGCCGTATCCTGCACAGACTCTAACCAGCGCATAATCTTGCGCTCGCGCTGCAAACTCGTGTCATAGTCGGGGTAGCCCAGATGAAAATCGGAGGCAAAGTAAATTTTTTGACCAGCTTGCAGACTAATTTCCGGTATCATAGCTCAACTGACGTGCTGGCGCGCTTTACTTTTTTCGGTAAAACATCAGACCAACTGCTGTAGCAAGTACTGCTATCAATAAGTAGGAAGCGATCATCGTCAATAGGCTGCCTATGCGATAAATATCGGGATCAAAAGTACACACGATCGTGTGCTTGCCCTGCGGAATAGGCAGTCCGCGCAGGACATAGTTTACACGAACAAATTCGCCCCCATCCTTTCCGTCAATTGTTACTTGCCAGCCGTCGGGGTAATAGATTTCCGAAAATACCGCAAAGCCATCTGCCGGACTTTCTGCCTCGTATTCAAGGCGATTGGGCGCATAGCTTACCAACTTGATACTCGCTCCTGCTCGCGGGTAAGCGCCCGTTTTTACCTGCGGGAATTTGGAAATATCTATGATCGCTACTGAATCGGGCGAAAAATTAGCTAAAGCCGCCATCTCCTCATCGGGGTTATTAACGGCCCGCAATTCACTGATAAACCATGCATTACCCAGAGCCGCAGGATTTTTTAATACGCCTGTTGCACTTGCAGGGTTCAAAATCAAATATCTGGTATTCAGCATATTAATAGCAGGAGTGCGGCTGAAGTCAGGCAGTTTTCCTTTTTGTAGGCTGTCAATCATATATCTGATTTCGCCTTCCAGACGGCGATTGATCAGATCCTGATAGCGACGCATCTTGGCAGCAAAATAGCCACCCACTGACTTGTGGTAATAAGAAGTTGCCGCGTCGTTGAAAGGATTATTGAGGTTCAATACGCGGTAGCTTAGGTCTTTGTCTTTTAGAATAGCTTCGTCGGCAGGGCTTGGCGCATGTACTGTCTCTTTTGCCTGTGGTTTGAACGAATCGTTGTTTAAATAGCGTTTGCCAACCCCCCACAAGTCAAAGACGATCAGCCCGCCAATGACAGCGACCGCCACAGCTGAGCTAACTTTTTGTTTGACGTAGAAGTAGATCAGTGCAGCAACCGCACTAATCAGTAGGCACGAGCGAATAGCATCGCTGCGAAACATCGCCCGACGATCGGCGCGAACAGCGTCAATCAGACTGCCAAATTGTTCATCTGCGGGACCGCTAAAATTAAACGAGCCGCTCATGACGAAAAGCAGCGCACAAACCCCACCTGTAAGCGCAAAAGCAATTCCCAGCTTTTTATGCCAATCCGGCATCTCTTTTTCCGATAAAAACAGCGTGCGTTGCAGCCCCATTGCTGCACCAATTACCAGCAGCATCACAGCAAGGCTGAGGGCCATAGAAACTGAGCGAAACTTGTTGAAGCCCGGAAAATAGTCAAACATCAGGTAATTGAACGAGGCGAAGTTGCTGCCCCACGAAAACATAAACATCAGCAACACCCCACCCAGCATCCAGTAGCGTTGGGCAGGCGTAGCGAGCATCAGAAACCAAACAAACAAAAAGCAAACGATTGCACCGGCATAGACCGGTGCGTTGGTAAAGGGTTGATCGCCCCAATACATAAAGGGCGAGCGAGTTGTAAACTGCACAAACTCCTGATTGCCAATTTGTCCCGAACGCATCACGTTCTCCAGAAAGCGATAAGTTTCACTCTGAGGACTGAGTTTTTCGTTGTTGCTGCCGCCGTAGAAATTAGGTAGGATGAGTGTAAAAGTTTCAGCGATTCCCTGACTCCAACTGAAAGCATAATCGCGGTTCAGTCCATCCTGTGGATTGGCAGCCTCTTCGCCCGGCAGCGGTGTGAGTTCTGCCCTACCCCGCTGCGAATACTTGCCGTAGTCGGCAGTGGTTAGCAAGCGGCCTGCATTGGCAGCTACGGCAAGCCCTGCGGCTAATGCCAATACACCCACAGTTTTAGCAAATTCGGGTAGTTTTTGCTCCTGAACTGCGCGAAGTAGCTCAGCAATCACATAAATGGCACACACAAAAGCTAGATAATAAGTAATCTGCAAGTGATTTGAGCGGATCTCTAACGCCAGCGCCAGCGCCGTTAGGGCAAAGCCTTGCAGTAGCTTGCCTCTGAAAGTCAGGTAGATACCCGAAAGAACGAGCGGCGCATAAGCAATCGCCCAAGACTTGGTCATGTGCCCGACTTCGATAATGATCAAATTATAGGTAGAAAGCCCGAAGGCTGTCGCTGCAATAGCTGCCACATAAGGACTCACACCAAAAACTGCCAGTGCAATAAACATACACAGCATGGTCTGGAAGAGCATATGCGCTGTTTTTCCGGAAAACAACAAACCCTTAAATACGCGATCAATCAGCGAAATCGGCTGATCCGGAAAAACAGGGTGCAACACATACACAGGCATTCCGCCAAACATACTGTTTGTCCACATACTCGGTTTGTCGCTGGTGGCGTTGAAATCGCGCACCTCTTTCGAGCCGCCTTCGTAGCGGATCATATCGTCTTGAGCAAGTGTTTTGCCATCGAAAATCTCAGGGGAAAAATAGATCGCCGTAACGAGGTAAAAGGCAAGAATGCTGAAGATATAAGGCAGAACTTTGCCCATAGTGAGTTGTTTCATGTAATCTGCAATGTGATACTTGGCGGACAAAGGTAATTAAAAACTAAGTGTATATTTGCACAAACATTTCTTTCAACATGCAACTGTTCCAATTGCCTGCTCGCAGCGAGTGGTCAGATTTGGTCGCAAGACCTGCCTTAGACCTGAAAGCGGTAGAAAAAAAAGTCAAGCCAATCATCAAAGAGGTTAGAAAAAACGGCGACAAGGCTTTAGTCAAATTTACCAAAAAATTTGACGGCGTTAAAATTAATCAGTTCGAGGTTACATCTGCCGAATTTGAAGAGGCAGATACATTGGTTGCCGAAGAACTAAAAGCTGCCATCCGCACAGCACATCAAAACATACACACCTTCCACGAGCGTCAACACGAGCATTTCGAGCCTGTAGAAACCATGCCCGGCGTGCGCTGCTGGCGCAAAAGTGTAGCGATTGAAAAAGTAGGTTTATATATCCCCGGCGGAACTGCGCCCCTGTTTTCTACGGTACTAATGTTGGCAACTCCTGCCGTCATAGCCGGTTGCAAGCATATTGTGATGGTTACACCTCCCGGCCGCGATGGCAAAGTGAATCCCGCCATTCTTTTTGCTGCCAAAGTAGCAGGTGTACACAAAGTTTACAAAGTAGGTGGCGCTCAGGCAATTGCCGCACTTGCCTTTGGTACAGAAAGCATTCCTAAAGTAGATAAAATCTTTGGCCCGGGCAACCAGTTCGTAACCGCTGCCAAGCAGATGGTTGCCAAACGCGGCACAGCAATAGACATGCCTGCGGGACCTTCCGAAGTGGCCATTATGGCAGATCATACGGCTAATCCTGCATTCGTCGCAGCTGATTTACTTTCCCAAGCAGAACACGGCATTGATAGCCACGTGCTGTTGGTAACTACCCACGAGCCGCTGATAGCTGCTGTAGTGGACGAAATCCGCGAACAGCTGGGAGTTTTACCGCGCCGTGCGCTCGCTGCAGCCTCGCTTACCCACAGCAAGTGCGTAGTAGTAGCCGATGAAAACCAAGCCATTGATCTGCTCAACGAGTATGCCGCAGAGCATCTGATCCTTTCCGTTGCCAATCCGCAGGAAGTTGCCGATAAAATCATCAATGCAGGTTCGGTGTTTTTAGGACATTACACTCCCGAATCGGCAGGCGATTACGCTTCAGGAACGAACCACACGCTGCCAACCAACGGCTATGCACGCGCGATTGGCGGTGTTTCGGTTGATAGTTTTGTGAAAAAAATCACCTATCAGCAGATTTCTGAAGAGGGGTTGCGCCATATTGGCCCTGTGGTAGAGATCATGGCAGAAGCCGAGCACTTGCATGCACACAGGCAAGCCGTAACAATTCGCCTGCAACATATTGCTAATCAAGCAGATATACCCAAAGAGATCATTCATTCCGATAACTGATCACAAGTCTGATGAGTAAACTTTACGAAGTTGCTTTGTCGTTCATTCCCCAAGTGGGCAGTGTGCTGATGAAGCAACTTGTAAGTTATTGTGGCGCTGCCGAACAGGTTTTCAAAGCCCCGAAAGGCAAGTTGCTCAAAATTCCCAATGTTGGTGAAAAAACCATCGCACTAATAACAGAACACCAGGCCGAAGCACTTAAAAAAGCAGAAACCACACTTCGGCAAGCAGAAAAGGAAGAGGCTCTCATCCTGTTTTATACCGATGCAAACTATCCTGAACGCCTCAAGCAATTTGCCGATGCACCTGCGCTGCTCTATTGGCAGGGCAATGCCGACTTGAATCCGCCAGTCACTGTAGGAATTGTAGGCACACGCAAGGCAACTAAATACGGGAAAGCCGTCACCGAACAAATTGTGGAGCAGTTAGTACCTTTAAAGCCGACTATTGTCAGCGGGCTTGCCTATGGGATTGATATTGTAGCACACCGCGAATCGGTGAAACAAGGACTGCCAACCATTGGCATTTTGGGCAGCGGACTGGATCGCATTTACCCGCACGAACACAGCCAAACTGCCCGACAAATGATTATCAACGGCGGCTTGATGACCGAATACAGTTTCGGCACTTTGCCTGCTGCACCGCATTTCCCCAACCGAAACCGCATCATTGCCGCACTCTCCGACGTGCTGATTGTAGCAGAAGCTGCGCTCAAAGGCGGTGCGCTAATTACGGCCGAATATGCCAACCAGTACAACCGCGAGGTTTTTGCGGTTCCGGGTAATCTTGGGCAAACTTATTCAGAAGGCTGCAACCGCCTGATTGAGAGTCATAAAGCAAATATTTTCACGTCAGTAGAGGCTATGGTAGCGGCTATGAACTGGCAGAGCGGTCAAGCCTTCAGCAAAGACTCAATTAAAAATCACCCCATGCCAATTAATTTGGCTAAAGAAGAAGCAGAAATTTACAGCCTTTTGAAACAAAACGGCGAAATGCACTTAGACGATTTGGGCTGGCAAAGTGGGCTTGGTGTTTCTCAGGCTGCGGTTGCCTTGCTCAGCCTTGAGTTTCAGGGACTGGTCAAGTCGCTGCCCGGCAAAAAGTTTGCCTTGCAATAAGTTATTCATCAAATCAACCAAGCATTCGATATTCCAAATTCATGGCTGTCAGTTTTTGGAGAAAATCGTTGGCGGGATTGACTTTGTATTTGCGCGATATACTCTCTACACGCAGGTTTTGAGTCGGGTCGAAAACGCTTACGCGTAGTTCGCAGCTACCTGTGTGTTCCTGAACGGCTTTTTGCAGCGCAGTAAGCATTTGGGCGGAGATTTGCTCCACGTTGATGTGCAGCTCCAGCGTGCGGATCATTCTCTCGCGAACATCGGCTAAGAGTTGCACCTGTGTTGGGCGGAACTCCCAAGCACCAATTTGTCCGTAGCGCTCCTGCACCTTGCCTTTGATAAAAAGAAATTGACCAATGGAAAGCAGATAGCTGTGCTTGAGGTAGTCCTCGCCAAAAAGGGCAAACTCCAGCGAACCATGATAGTCCTCGATGGTAAAAATACCGAAAGGCTTACCATTTTTACCTACGCGATTGTTGGCATTAGTAACAATCCCCGCGACTTTAATTTCCTGCCCTTTGAAATTTTCAATTTCGGTAACTGAGCAAGTGCAGAAGTTTTTGATGTCTTCGCGGAACTGATCCAGCGGATGCCCTGAAAGATAGAAGCCTACTACCTCCTTTTCAAATTTGAGCTTGATCAGGTCTGTCCACGGTTCGCAGGGGGGCAACTTAGGTTTAGTTACAGCTCCTCTCCCTCCGCCACCAAAGAGCGATGCTTGTGAAGAATGCTTTTCGCTTTGGACAGCGTTGCCATAGCGGATAAGTTTCTCAATGCCGGAACCCTCGCCTTCGGGTGCATAAAAATACTGTGCGCGATGAATATCGGTAAAGCAATCGAATCCCCCGCCGTAGGCAAGGCTTTCGAATGTTTTCTTGTTCACGGTGCGCAGGTTGATGCGTTGGGCAAAGTCCCAGATGCTACTGAAAGCACCGTTTTTCTCGCGTTCCTCAATGATGCTTTCTACAGCAGCTTCTCCCGCGCCTTTGATAGCCCCCAAACCAAAGCGGATCTGCCCTTTTTTGTTTACATCGAACGTAGCAGAAGATTCGTTTACATCGGGGCCTAAAACGGTCAGTCCCATGCGTTTGCATTCTTCAAGGAAGAAACTGATCTTGTCAATATCGCCCATTGAATGGGTAAGAACCGATGCCATGTATTCAGCAGGGTAATTAGCTTTTAGGTAGCCTGTCTGGTAGGCTACTACAGAATAAGCTGCCGAGTGGGAACGATTAAAACCATACTCAGCAAATTTTTCCATGATGCCGAAAATTTCTTCGGCTTTGTTTTTCGGAATGTTGTGCAGTTCTTTGGCTCCGGCGACAAACTTGTCTTTTTCCTTTGCCATTTTTTCCTTGTCCTTCTTGCCCATCGCACGGCGCAGTAAATCCGCGCCGCCGAGCGAGTAACCCGCCAAGATCTGCGCCGTTTGCATGATCTGCTCTTGATACACCATGATACCGAAGGTATAGCCCAAGATCTGCTCTAACAGCGGATGGGGAAACTCTACCTGCTCGCGCCCGTGCTTGCGAGCGATATAGTTCGGAATAAACTGCATCGGCCCCGGACGGTAGAGGGCATTCATCGCAATCAAGTCTTCTATATTAGTCGGCTTTAACTCTTTGAGGTACATCCGCATTCCCTCAGATTCAAACTGAAACGTACCGACTGTTTCGCCCCGCTGGTAGAGTTCAAAGGTTTTCGGATCGTCATATGGGATGCGATCTATATCTATTGCTCGCCCGTGATTTTTCTTGATGAGTTTGATAGCATCCTGAATGATGGTCAGTGTTTTGAGTCCTAAAAAGTCCATTTTCAACATGCCCGCATCTTCAATCACCTTGCCGTCAAACTGGGTAACGAGCAGGTCGGAATCTTTGGCAACGCAGACGGGGATGTATTCAGTCAGGTCGTCGGGGGCAATGATAATGCCAGCCGCATGGATACCTGTGTTGCGCACCGAGCCTTCGAGGATTTCCGCACTTTTCAGGATTTCGGCCCGCAGATCGTTGCCCTTGCGAATAGCAGCCAGCTCCGGTACTTCATTGTATGCTTTTGAAAGCGTCATTCCGGGCTTTTCAGGAATCAGTTTGGCTAACCGGTTGGTTTCTTCGAGGGGAAAGTCTAATACGCGCCCTACATCCTTGACTGACATTTTGGCAGCCATGCTGCCGTAGGTTATGATTTGCGCTACCTGATTTCTACCATATTTATCTACTACGTAATCAATGACGCGCTGGCGTCCTACGTCGTCAAAATCCACATCAATATCGGGCATAGACACGCGCTCAGGGTTCAGGAAGCGCTCGAAAAGCAGGTTGTATTTAATCGGATCTATGTTGGTAATGCCTGTACAATAGGCAACTGCCGAACCTGCAGCCGAACCACGCCCCGGTCCAACGGCTACACCCAACCGGCGGGCAGCCTCGATGAAATCCTGCACAATGAGAAAGTAGCCGGGAAAGCCCATCTTTCGGATAATTTCCAGCTCAAAGTTCAGGCGCTCTTCTATTTCTGGGGTGATAGTCCCGTAATTACGCCGTGCGCCAAGAAAAGTCAGGTGACGTAGGTAATCATCCTGCGTTTGGAAACCTTCAGGTAGTGGAAAGTTAGGCAAGAGAATATCCCGTTTGAGTTTTAACTTCTCAACCTTTTCTACAATATCGTTGGTGTTGTCAAGCGCCTGTGGCAGATCGCTGAAAAGGCGGTTCATCTCTGCCTGCGATTTGAAGAAAAACTCATCGTTGGGGAAACCAAATCGGAAACCTTTACCATCGCCGATAGGCGTAGCTCGCTTCTCACCCGTATTGATACAAAGTAGAATGTCGTGTGGAGCGGCATCTTTCTGGTCAATATAATGGCTATCGTTAGTTGCAATAATCTTCAGGTTGTATTTTTTTGCAAAGCCTATAAGCGTTTGATTGACATCTTCCTGACTGATGCCCGTACCGTCTATGTCTTCGATATGATGGCGCTGTAGTTCGATGTAATAGTCTTCCCCGAAGAGTTCTATCCACCATCTAAGTAGCTTTTCAGCAGCCTCTGCCCCCTGATGGATAATCGCCTGCGGCACTTCCGCACCGATGCAGCAAGAGGTCGCAATCAGTCCTTTGTGATATTTCTGGATCAATTCTTTGTCTATGCGCGGGTACTTGCTGTACAAGCCCTCAATGAACCCCAGCGAACACAACTTAGACAGATTCCGATACCCTTCAGCATTTTTAGCAAGCAGCAACTGATGGAAGCGCTGATCCTTGCTGCCCTTGCCAAATTCTTTCCTATGACGATCGGCTACAAGATAAAACTCGCAGCCAATCACAGGCTTCACCCCGTACTTGTCGGCTTCGGCTACGAACTTAAAAGCACCGAACATATTGCCGTGGTCAGTCAGCGCTACCGCTTTCATGCCGTCGGCAGCGGCTTTTTTCATCATGCCTGAAATGCTGGCAGCGCCGTCTAACAGTGAAAATTGGGTATGACAGTGCAGGTGCGAAAAAGATTGCATAGACAAAGTTACAAACGAGTTAGCGGAATTTTACCTCATATGGCCAACGCGCCTGTATGCCCTGATAGTTCGGAATTTTTTCGATCTGCTTCAGCAGCGGATAGAGACTACCCGTTTTTTTCTTCAGCAGGTAATCTTCCATCATCTCGTTGCTGCTTTTCAGGTTTTCAAGGAATGTTTTTTTGGCAGGATAGTAACGCGTTACGTACTCGTTCTCTTTTAGTTTGGCCTCTTTTGCAGCTATGCGGATAGCATCGTCTAAGCCGCCAAATTCATCTATCAACCCGATTCGGAGCGCTTGCTCGCCTGTCCAGACTCTGCCACCGGCAAATTTCTTGAGTGTATCCAAAGGCATCTTACGCCCTTGTGCTGCTTTGGAGGTAAAGTTTTCGTAGCCGTCGTTAACCATGCGCTGGATTATCTGACGCTCCGCGTCGGTAAATTTCTTGGTTGGCGTACCCAGATCGGCAAACTCTCCGGTCTCAACACGATCAAAGGTCAATCCGATCTTGTTGGTCAGTAGTTCGCTGGCATCAAACAGCATCCCAAAGATACCGATTGATCCTGTGATGGTATTAGGCTGGGCAAGAATCTTGTTACAACCCATTGCTATGTAGTAGCCACCCGAAGCTGCTACATCGGACATAGACGCGATAACAGGCTTTTTCTTTTTGGTTTCCAATACTTCGCGCCACATTACGTCTGAAGCCAGCGCACTTCCGCCGGGCGAGTTGATGCGCAGTACAACGGCTGCAACTTTATCGTCTCTGCGGGCCTTGCGCAACTCTTCGGCGATTGTTTCAGAGCCAACAGCCGAATTTGTACTCTTACCACTTTGAATTTCGCCTTCGGCAAAAATAACCGCGATGCGTTTCTTGCTGTAGCTGCCCTCTTTCGCTTGTTCTTTTGCATAGCTCAGGGGCGAAACAAAGTTGATTTTTTTCTTATCGTCTTCCAGCCCTAATTGCTTGCAAATGCTTGCCTCTACCTCATCGTAATAGGCTGTGCGGCTGATTAACTTATATTGCACCGCATCTTGAGGCATCTGTACAAGCATTTTGGCTGACATATTTTTCAACTCCTCCAATGGAATACCGCGACTTTCGGCAATACCTTTCAGGTAATGGTCATAGATGCTATTGAGATAAGCACTTGTTTGCAGACGATTAGCCTCGCTCATTTTATCGAGCATAAACGGCTCTACGGCGCTTTTAAAATCGCCGACGCGGAATATTTCGGGCTTTACACCGATTTTTTCAAACATACCTTTGGCAAATCCTATTTCGGCTACAAGTCCATTGAGCTCTATGCCACCTTGGGGATGCAGGAAGATAGAATCTGCGACAGAAATAATGTAATATGCAGGTTCAGATATGATTTCAGAATAGGCATATATAAACTTACCTGACTTTTTAAAATCCAGCAAGGCGAGGCGAATTTCTTCTAAGGTTGCAAAACCTGCTGAAATATTACCTGCATCCATGTAAATGCCTTTGATTCTTTCATCGTCCTTGGCTTTGCTGATTGCCTGACGCAGTTCTAACAAGCCCATGCTTTTGGGGGAAGGCATACCGGGCAGGTTCAGATTTTCAAAAGGATTCTCCTCTTTACGCTCATTAACGGGCATATTGAGCGACAGTCGAAGTACGCTGTTCTCGTTGATCTTCCTGGTGTCTGTATCGTCCGCAGAGGCTACGGCAAGTATGAGCAGTATGCCAAAAAACAGCAACATGAGGATGCCTACTATTGTGGCAAAAACGAATTTGAAAAATTGCGCCATAATCAGATTAAGTTTGCGTAAAACTACTGTTTTTATGCCAAAATATACAGCCCATTTGCTGCTTGGAACAAATATGGGCGACCGCTGCAACTACCTGCAACTTGCCCTCTCAATGATTCAGGAGAAGGTTGGGCGTGTTCACAGTTTTTCTTGTATTTACGAAACTACTGCGTGGGGGTTTACCGAACAGCCCGACTTCTTAAATCAGGCGCTTGTAGTGCAGACTGAACAACAGCCAGAGGAGCTGCTCACACTTTTGCAACAAATAGAACAGCAAGCAGGCAGGCAACGGCTGCAACACTGGGGGCCGCGCACCTTAGACATAGACATTATTGCTATTGATCATTTGGTTATTACATCGGAAAGGTTGCAAGTTCCACACCAAGCTATTGCAGAGCGACGGTTTGTACTACAACCGCTCAAGGAGATTGCCCCCCACTGGCAGCACCCTGTTTCGGGCTTGACCTATGCGCAAATGCTTGCTATTTGCGCGGATACGACTCTTGTAAAAAAATACACTTGCAACCGTGCAGTTTGATTGTGAATGAATTTAAATATAAATTGCATGCAAATTTTGCCGGGCATGAGCACTGACAAGCAACCTTTTAGTACTTACCAGTTTTTTAGCCAATTGCGATTGCACCATGTCTCCATGGTTGCACAGGGGATAATCTCTCAGGATATCTTATCGTTGATCGCACTAAGTCTAAAAAGAAGACCTGATAATGAAGCGGTTGCGCGCCGGTTGTTTGCCTTGGTGGTAGAGCTTTCCCAAAATATTTTTCACTATTCGGCAATCAAAGAGTTCTCTGTTAAAGATCAGCGCGAAATAGGTGTGGGCATTGTGGCTGTCGGCGAATCGGATACGCACTACGTAGTAGCTTCGGGCAACGCAGCAAAACCCGAAAACGCAACCTATGTTGCCCAAAAATGCGACTATATCAACTCGCTTGATACTGATGAACTGAAGCAGTACTACCGCGAGCAGCGCAGACAACCCGCGCGCGAAGGCAGCGTAGGCGGCAGCATTGGCTTGATAGAAATTGTACGTAAATCAGGCTCGCCTATCCAATACGAAATTATCCCAATGGAAGACGGTAACGTGTTCCTTATCTTCGCAGCGAAAGTTAGCAAGGCAAACTCATACGTGGACTGACAATGAATTACCATCAAATACGTTTTGCTTTTTAGTACTTGGTCTCTGACAGATTGAGGAACAAAAACATATCTAACCATGGAAAATTTTTTTATAGCAGCCGATACGTTCATCCCCGAAATTAATTTTAATGCGCAAACAGGCGAGTTGAATATTAGCGGTGAATCTTATCACGAATATACGCTTGAGTTCTATCAGCCTGTTTTCAACTGGCTTGCCGAATACCTAAAGACTCCCGGACGGAATATTGTAATGAATTTCCGCATGTCTTACTACAACACCAGCACCTCGCGTCGCTTTTTGGAACTTTTTGACATGCTCGAGGACTACCAAAGGCAAGGGCACGGCACTGTTACGATTAACTGGTATTACCATCCCGAAGATATAGACATGAAAGAGAGCGGCGAAGAGTACGCCGAAGATATTACATTGAACTTTAATCTGATAGCTTTAGAATAACTGCCGGATCTGGGCAAATTTGGAGATACCGCAGACGGTCGGATGCTGCGCAAACCCCTGCAAAATCACCTTTCCTCCCCAACATATCTGTGATCAACTGAAAATGTAGATGCGGCGGCCAGTTACCGTTTTCGTGCGGCTCGCCGAACCATGCAAAAACTTGACCTGCCGCAATAGGTTTTCCCTCATACATGCCTTCTACAGACTTTGCAGATAAGTGCCCGTAGAGCGTGAAAAATTTGTAGCCCTCGAGTTGGTGCTCCAATATGATTGTATAGCCGTAGTCGCCGAAGGTGCTGTTATTGGCCAAGCTGTGTACGATTCCGGCTAAAGGTGCTGCAACAGGAGTACCCGCAACCGCCCATATGTCTATCCCCAAGTGAATAGTTCGGGCTTCTGCTGCCCCGTCGAAGTGGCGGCTTCTGTGATAGACAAATCTGTCTTCGTTGTAGCCTCCCACAGCCGCCACAGCGCCTGCCTGTGCAATTCTTCCAAAAATGTATGTGCTGAAAGTGGCGGTGTCTGCCAAATCAATGCGGTGCAGATCCTCATTAGCTGCGGTCAGATCTAAGTGCAGGATTTCGGGGCCACGCAAATCGAAAGGGACAACAGATGCCAAAGTAGGGACGTGTTTGCGTAGTATATCGTTGAGTGTCGTTGTTTCCATTGGTTATTCAATGTCAAGCCCCAGCATGTGGCGAAGATCGTGGAGCAGCGGATTTTGATCTGCCATAAAATTAAAGCGCTCGCTGTTGGTATATAATTTTTGCATGCCTGTGTTTTCTGTTGCAGCCACTTCTATAGTTGTCAGTTCCAGACGACTGTTGTTCAATTGCTTTTTGAGAAAGCCAAGCAGTTCATTTCGCACTTCCTTAAAATAGCTCGCATCTGTAGCATTCATTCGCAATGCATGAGTAATTACGGGATAAGCAAAACTGATCGGTTTCCACGTTAGCATATTGGCTACTAATGGTTTGTCTTGCTTGTATCTTTCGGCAAACAGCAGCCATGCTTCCTGTAACTGCGCTTCAGTAGGAATTTTTTCTACAACTGGTTGCGGCTCGGCTACTACAGGCGGCATATCGGGCAACGGCGACGCGTCTTTGGGTGCGGCTACAGGCGGCGGTTGATACTGTTCCGTAGGAAAGCGCACTTTGGGCGCACTTTTGAGCGGCGTATAACCAAGTGGCAGAACTTTCGACGAGCGATTATTTTCCTGCTGCGACGACTGCGCATTCATCAATTCAATTTTTTTTTTAGCTCCTCTGCCAGTTGGGCGAGGTTGATAGCAGCTGTCAGGTGCGCCATCTTCATTAGCGCAATTTCTACATGTAGCGCCTGATCTTTACTGGCTTTGTAATGTATATCGCAGTCGTGGCCAATGGTCAAGGCAGAAATCAGAAAGCCGCTGCCTACTTGGTTGGCTTGTTTCAGGTAGCGCTGTTTTACTTCATCGGAAACTTCGAGCAATTGCACAGTAGCATTGTCCTTACACATCAGCAGGTCGCGCAGGTGCTTGTTCAGCCCGACGATGAAATTATGCCCGTCGAAGCCTTGCTGCAAAATCTGCCTGAAAATCAGCATCGCGGAAGAGAGATCGCCTGCGGTCAGCGCATCTGTGATCTGAAAATAGTAATCATAGTCCAGAATGTGTAGGTTGGCGATGGTTTGCTTGTAGCTAATGCTCCGATCTGAGGAGAAGGTAACAATCAGGTCGAACATAGACAGGGCATCGCGCAGCGCTCCGTCTGCTTTTTGCGCAATCAGCCGGAGCGCTTCATACTCTGCTGTGATGCCTTCTTTTGCGGCAATCTTTGCCAAATGATCAGCCATATCCTTAATCTGGATGCGGTTGAAATCAAAAATCTGACAGCGCGAAAGAATAGTGGGCAGGATCTTATGTTTCTCGGTTGTTGCCAGAATAAAAATGGCGTAGGGCGGTGGCTCTTCGAGTGTTTTCAAAAACGCATTGAAGGCTGCCGTTGATAGCATGTGCACCTCATCTATGATATATACCTTGCGTTTGCCAAACTGCGGCGGATAGCGCACCTGCTCAATCAGCCCGCGAATGTCATCTACCGAGTTGTTAGAAGCCGCATCCAACTCACTGATATTCAATGATGTACCATTAATAAAAGCCTTACATGAATCGCAGACACCACAGGCTTCACCTTCTGGGGTAAGATTTTGACAGTTGATCGTTTTGGCTAAAATACGCGCACAGGTTGTTTTGCCTACGCCCCGCGGTCCGCAGAACAAGAAGGCCTGCGCAAGATGATTGCTTTTAATGGCGTTTTTCAGCGTAACGGTAATGTGCTGCTGACCAACAACGGTTTCGAAGTTAGCCGGGCGATATTTCCGGGCTGAAACAATGTAGTTTTCCAAAGTCTATCAAATTAGATCTCGATCCACTAAGCCGCAAGTTAGTATTTTTTCGGATATGCCTCGCTTACCGGCTGCCACAGGCATCATGTAAGCATTAGCAAAAATTGCTGCCTTTTCGCAGTTACTTATTATTTTTGCAAGTTAAAGATAAACGACAAGACAACTCACCCGGCAAATGGAAGCAGCAGAACGCAAATCATCAGGAAATTTTATTGAACAAATTATAGATAGTCATAACGAGTCGGGTCGCTTTGGGGGGCGCGTACATACACGTTTTCCACCCGAACCTAACGGCTATTTGCACATCGGACACGCAAAGTCTATCTGTTTGAACTTTGGATTGGCAAAAAAGTATAACGGCAAATGCAATCTTCGTTTTGATGACACTAATCCTATTACGGAAGATACCGAGTATGTAGATGCTATTTGCAATGATGTGCGCTGGCTGGGTTTTGAGTGGGATGGAAAATTTTTTGCTTCCGACTATTTCGACCAGTTATACCTATGGGCCGAGCAACTGGTTTTGGAGGGCAAGGCATATGTGGACGACCAAACGGCGGAAGAAATAGCTGCCACACGCGGCATTCCAACTGTTCCGGGCAAAGAAAGCCCATTCCGCAACCGAAGCATTGAAGAAAATCTTGACTTATTTCGCCGAATGCGGGCAGGCGAGTTTGAGGAAGGCAGCAAAGTACTACGCGCCAAAATTGACATGGCGTCGCCTAATATGCACATGCGCGATCCGGTGCTCTACCGCATCAAAAAGGCACATCACCATCGCACAGGCGATCGCTGGTGTATCTACCCTATGTATGACTTTGCGCATGGATTGAGCGACTCCATCGAAGGTATTACCCATTCCATTTGTACGCTCGAATTCGAGGTACATCGCCCGCTGTATGACTGGCTAATTGAAGAGTTGCGCATCTACCACCCACAGCAGATAGAATTCGCACGCCTCAACCTGACCTACACAGTGATGAGCAAGCGCAAACTGTTGGAACTGGTAGAAGGCAATTATGTAAACGGCTGGGACGATCCGCGCCTACCGACTATTTCCGGTTTGCGCCGCCGTGGTTACACACCTGCATCTATCCGCAACTTTGCAGAAAAAATCGGCGTTTCTAAGCGCGATAATATCATAGACGTATCTTTGCTGGAGTTCTGTATCCGCGAAGATCTGAACAAAACCGCACCACGCACAATGGCTGTGCTGCGTCCGCTAAAGGTAGTTATTACCAACTATCCCGAAGGACAAAGCGAGCAAATGTCTGCCTTGATCAACCCCGAAATACCTGAAACAGGCAGCCGATCAGTTCCCTTTGGTAGAGAAATTTACATTGAGCAAGACGACTTCATGGAAAATCCGCCCAAGGGCTATTTCCGTCTGACCCCCGGCGGCGAAGTACGCCTCAAATATGCCTATATTATCCGATGCGAGGAAGTGATTAAAGACGACGCAGGTAACGTTGCAGAACTACGCTGCATCTACTTCCCCGAAAGCCGCAGCGGCTCGGATACATCGGGTAAGAAAGTAAAAGGTACGATCCATTGGGTAGCGGTTCAGGAGGCAGCAGAGGCAGAAGTGCGCCTCTACGACCGCCTGTTTACTATCGAAGATCTTTCACAGATACCTGAAGGCAAGGACTGGAAAGATTTCATTAACCCACATTCGCTGGAAGTAATCAGTCATGCAAAAATTGACAAGAGTTT
Organism: Rhodoflexus sp.; assembly: GCF_053489755.1. NCBI lineage: Bacteria > Pseudomonadati > Bacteroidota > Cytophagia > Cytophagales > Thermoflexibacteraceae > Rhodoflexus > Rhodoflexus sp. Next base: position 60,525 of record NZ_JBRCHD010000061.1, on the reverse strand, counting down.
GCTCCAAGCCAATGCCGGTAGTATATGGCAATTTGAACGATTAGGGTACTTCTGCGCAGATGCTGATACAAGCACAGATAAGCCCGTATTCAACCGCACGGTAACGCTCAAAGATACTTGGGCAAAAGCACATTAGAAGTCTCATAAATCAATCGGAATGCCACGTGCTTTTTTTAGAATATCACTATGGTTCGCTTTGACCTGCATTTTCATTCAAAGCGCAGCAGCACAACGCAAAACGTACAAAAATCTCTTGCAGGAGCTTGCAAATGCCCGCACGACAAAGGATAGCCTCTTCTACTACGTCCAACTGGCATCCGCAGGGCGGGCTTTTAGTATAAAAACTGCTATGGCACAGGCAAATTTGGGTATGCAACTTGCCGAACGCATCCGAGATACTGTTGCTATTATGCAACTGCTGAATCTCAAGGCTTCCTTGTATATCCTACGGTCGGAATATGACTCGGCTATCATCCACTTAGAGCAGGCAGTTAGTTTACAGCAGTTTGTGCAAGACAGCATCCAATTAGCTACCTCCTATAGCCATTTTGGGTTCATCAACCGGCGGCAGAACAACTACTCAAAGGCATTGGAATACCACCATAACGCCCTTAACATCCGCAAACGTATTGGCGACCTAAGCGGTATTAGTATCTCTTACAATAATATTGGCAATGTGTATTTCGACCAAGGCAGTTACCAGCAAGCAGTAAATGCCTACGCCGATGGAGCAACCTATGCGGTACGTGCCAAAGACGATATGCGACATGTGTCTAACATGGCAGACCTTGCACTGGCCTACTACGAACTAAAAAAATACAAAGAAGCTATCAGTATCATTCAGCAAGTACTGGACATCTGCAATAGGATTGGCGGCACCTATAAAATGCCTGAAATCTACACTACCCTTGCCCGCATTTACCAGCAACAAAAGCGCTACGACGATGCCTTAGATTATCTGAATCGGGCAATCGAATACAGCATGAAAGGCGATTTCGTAACCAACGATGTCAATATCTACGGCGAAATGTCAAAACTTTACTGGGAGCTTGGCAAACGCGATCTGGCGATCAGCAGTGCGCTCAAGGGATTGGAACACGCCGTTCAACACGACAATATCAACCTCCAGTTACAACTCTCTTACGCGCTGTACGACTACTACAAAGCGCTCAACGACTATCGGAAAGCGCTGCACTACTATACCACTTACCGCGATTTGAAAGAAGGTCTAGACAACAGGCTTCAGCACGTGCAACTTTCTGAACTGGAAATCAAATACGAACTGGATCGGCTACAACGCGAGTTGGAAAAGCAGCAGGCTGAGAGCGACCGTTTGCTACAAAAGCAACGCTACCTGCTGACAGTTGTAGGTATTGCGTTTTTGGCCGGTATTGCGTTTATCGCTATTCTGTTCCAAAACATTAAAAACAAGAGACGCAATAACGAGATGCTCGTTAAGCTTAACCAAGAATTGAAGCGCCAACAGGAAAATGTGTTGTCGCTCAAAGAAAATTTGGAACGAACTGTAGAAAAACGCACCGAAGAGCTGAAACAAACAATTGACCAGCTTACCGAACAAAACCAAGATCTGCAACAATTCTCGTACATCATTTCGCATAATATCCGATCGCCAATTGCTCGTATTGCAGGGCTGGTTGATATTATCAAAATTGAAAGCGGTACCTCAGGGGCCATCAATGAAGAAATTATTGCCCATTTAGACAAATCTGTCAATAGCCTCGACACAGTCATCCGCGACCTGAATCAGATCCTCTCTATTCGCAAGGGCATCAACAAGTCTAAGGAAATGATTGCTTTTCAGGAGGTATCCGACTGGGTAATATCTTCACTCGAAGACGAAATTATGCTGGCAGATGCGAAGATTTACACAAATTTTGAGCAGTACCCGGGAGTTTATTCGATCAAAGCCTATTTGCAAAGCATCATGTACAATCTGATTTCTAATGCCATTAAATATCGAAGAGATGACATACAGGCAGAAATCCACGTACGATCGTTTCGCAAAGGCGACTATGTATGCCTCGAAGTGAAAGACAACGGCATTGGCATTGATCTGCAATCCATTGATCCATACAAAATTTTTGGGCTGTACCAACGGATGCACACGCACGTAGAGGGTAAAGGGCTTGGACTTTACTTGGTTAAGTCGCAGGTAGAGGCACTCAACGGGAAAATAGAGTTGGAGAGTGAGTTGATGAAAGGCTCTAAATTTACCGTATATTTTCCGGCGCATACGCTGCTGATATGAGGTAGTCGCTCATTGCCGGAAAAAGCGCCTGCAATGCCTTTTCCTCCTGTTCATTCATCGGCGGCTGCTGTTTGAATGCCCGCATCCTGTTAATGGTCTGTTTTAACTTTTCAGGTTGGTAAGCGGTTAGCATACGAGGAGTGCCCCATGCAAAGGGCGGAATGAATTTAGGCGGAATACCCACACCGAACAGGTTCAGACCCGGGCCTGCAACCGTTCCTGTGTTGAAAGTTGTGTGGATACCTGTCATGCAGAAATCGCCAAGGAAAACACCACAAAACTGCCGATCCAAGATCTCAAAGTCATCAAGCGCATAGTTCCAGAGTTTAACCGGTCCGGCAGTATTTTTCATGTTGGAGACGGTCGTTCCGGCACCCAGATTACAATACTCACCGACAACACTATTACCCATAAAGCCCTCGTGTGCCTTGTTGCTGTAACCCAAAAAAACGCTGTTGCTGATTTCGCCGCCAACTTTGCAGTAGTCGCCTACGGTCGTATCGCCGCGAATGATCGTTCCCATATTGAGTTGTGCCCCTTCGCAGAGTGCAAACGCTCCTCTGATCAGGCTGCCCTCCCCTACTACGGCATTTTTGCCAATATAAATTGGGCCGTTTTCTGCATTCAATACAGCAGCCTTGATGACAGCGCCCTCTTCGATGAAAATATTTTCTGCTCCGTAAACTGCTGTATGGCGATCCGTCAACGGATAGCTTTGCCGCAAGCCTCTAATGATCTGCAAATCAGCCTCAATTTCCTGCCGATTCATCACAAAAATATCTGTTAAATGCCCGATGATGGCTGTATGCACAATTTGTATGCGATTTTGAGCGGCTGCGGCTATCAGTTCTTTTACTTGTTCGTAAACAACAGACGCTCGATAAACAAGCAGTTCATCACCCGACCAGAGACTATGCTCGGGCGGCAAATGATCAATGGCGGCTACCAAACCATCTGTCGGCAGCGCTGCACCATTAATGTACAGACAAGTGCCTCTGTGTGGCGAGTTGTCAAAATTTGCTGTAGGCAATCGGCGCTGCCACTTGTCGCGGATGCGCATAATACCCACGCGCAAGTCGGCAATCGGGCGCGTAGCTGTCAGTGGCAGCAGTTGCCGATGACGGGCAGGCAGATCTATGAAACGAATTTGTGAAAACATTTGCAGGCAAAACAGGATTATAGCAAAGATATGGAAACAATCAATTTTGCCACTTTTCGCACTGCTGACTTCGAGCAGATGGAAAAGCAGTTTCGCACCAATTTAATTAACTCGCTGAGTGGGTTCAAAAGTGTGTGCCTCGTAGGAACGCAGAATATAGCAGGTATTACGAACCTTGCTATCTTTAGTCAGGTATTTCATGTGGGCGCAAACCCTGCATTGATGGGGATGCTCGTGCGCCCCGATTCGGTGCGCCGCGATACGCTTGCCAACCTGCAAGAAACGGGCTACTTTACGCTCAATCATATCCGTGCAGACTTCTTCAAACAAGCCCACCAAACGGCTGCTCGCTACGAAACATCTGAATTTGAAGCTGTTGGACTTACTCCACTGCACACCGACACCGTTAAAGCGCCCTATGTAGCCGAATCGTACGTGCGGATTGGCTTGTCTTTTGCCGAACGCCACGACCTTGCGATCAACGGCACTGTGCTGATTATAGGTAAGGTAGAAGAAATTTTTGCACCGGCCGATTGCATCGCAGCCGATGGTTACTTAGACATCGAAAAAGCAGGCACTATTACCTGCTCCTCGTTGGACGGGTATCACCAGACGCAGCGACTGGCACGGCTCAGCTATGCCAAACCCGACAAAATGCCACAGGAGATATAAGTGGCAGGAATAAGAGTCATCCAAAAAAATCGGGATGACTCTTTCAATAAATTCAGGATAGCAAAATCTGAAGATTAACCTCTGTATTTTACCTCAACGGCGTGCAGTTCCAGAATTGGCTTTAGGAACTCTTCCAAATCATACACACATAACTGGCTGGCTGCATCGCAAAGGGCTTTAGAAGGTTCGGGGTGGGTTTCAATGAATACGCCATCTACGCCTGCAGCTACCCCCGCACGCGAAAGCACAGGGATAAACTCTCTGGCTCCGCCTTTTGCATCGGCGCTTGGGATGCCATATTTGCGGATGGAATGCGTAATGTCAAATACCACCGGATAGCCCGTGCGGTTCATATGGTAGAAACTGCGCGGATCTACAATCAGGTCATTATAGCCGAAAGTATAGCCGCGCTCGGTGAGAATAATCTGGTCGTTGCCGCTGTCCACGCACTTTTGGGCAGGTTTTGCCATGTTTTCGGGCGCAAGAAACTGCCCGTGTTTGATATTCACAACTTTACCTGTTTTGGCAGCAGCTACAATCAGCGTGGTTTGCATACACAGGTAGGCAGGAATCTGGATTACGTCCAGTACTTCGCCTGCAGCAACGCACTGGTCGGGGTAGTGTACGTCGGAAAGGATAGGAAAGCCAAACTGCTCCTTTATTTTTTGCAGCATCTTCAGCCCCTCGTCCAGCCCGGGACCAATGTAATAGTCTAAACTGCTGCGGTTGTCTTTCATAAAAGACGACTTAAAAATCACAGGAATTTTTACGCGCTCCGCTACCTCGCGCAATTTCTCTGCCGTGCGCATCATCGTGCTTTCGTCCTCAATTACACAGGGGCCTGAAATCAGGAACAACTCGGGCGCACCACAGGCTATATCGCCTACTTTGACAATTTTTTTATTCATTGGACAATGGAAAAAAACAGTGCAAAGCTATGCAATACAGGGGGAAATGCAGGTATTAAGGTTGATTAACATTGCTTAAAGACACATTAACGCAGGGTGTGTGGTTTGGGGGCTACCTTTGTGCAAGTCAAAAAACTTTCAGATGAAAAAATTTGTATTACTATTTCTTAGCTTTATCGCGGTGAGTCTTGCTTCGTGGTCGCAAACCACGTTTAAAGGCAAAGTAATGGACACAACCAATACTGCCCTGCCGATTGCAACAGTGATGCTGCTCAATGCCAAAGACTCTGCGCTGGCAACCTTCGGGCGAACCGATGTAAACGGCGAATTTACACTGCGCAACGTTGCCGCAGGCAATTACATCCTCAAAGTTACTTACACAGGCTATCAGAACTACATGAAAGCCGTAACTGCTTCGGGTGGCGTACAGGATGTAGGCACGATTATGATGCAAATCAAAGCCCGCCAGTTGAACGAGGTAGTCATCAAAGGCGAGCGCGATGCGGTAACTATTAAAAAGGACACGCTGGAATTTAACGCAAGCTCGTTTGAAACCAACAAAGCCAATGCAGCTGTAGAAGATTTGCTCAAGCGTCTGCCCGGTGTGCAGGTAGAAAAAGACGGCAGCATCAAGGTACAGGGTGAGGATGTACAGCGCGTTACGATCAACGGCAAAAACTTTTTCGGCAACGATGCCAAGCTGGCGACCCGCAACCTGCCGGCCAAAGCGATTGAAAAAATTCAGGTATTTGACCGCCAATCCGATCAGGCGCAGTTTTCGGGCATTGACGACGGCTCCCGCGAAAAAACCATCAATCTGGAACTGAAAGAAGAATTCAGCAACGGCGGTTTTGGCAACTTCACCGCAGGCGCAGGTGCAGACTCACAAGAGGAGCTTCGCTATGAAGCTAAAGCAAGCTATAACCGCTTTAGCAAAACAACACAACTTTCTTTCCTTGGCATGGGCAATAATATTAACCAGCAGGGCTTTTCTCCTGCTGAATATTTTGGCTTTGCTGGTAGAAGCGGCGGCGCTGGCGCGCTCTTTCGCGGTGGCGGCGGTGGAAATATACGTGGCGTGCCTGTGAACTTCGGCGGCAGACCCAACGGTATCATGACCAACTGGGCAGGTGGTATCAACTTTAACCACACGTTCAACAAGAAAACCGAACTGAACGGCAGCTACTTCTTCAGCGATTTGGCGCACCGATTGGATCAAAAAACCAACCAGATTAATTTCCTGCCGACAGGCAACTTTAGCAGCGAGCAAGACAATCGCCAAAACAATCAAACGACTTCGCACCGCCTGAACGCTACATTAGACCACAAAATTGACTCGGCAAACAGTATCCGTTACAATACGGTGTTCAGCATGAACAACAACGATTTCCGCACCATCAGCGATAATCAGACCTTCAACGCGGCAGGCATTTTGCAAAACGAAGGCTCACGCGACAATATCAACATTGGTTCGGGCATGAGCTGGAACAACGAACTATTGTTCCGCCACCGCTTCGCCAAGCGCGGACGCACCATGTCGGCAACACTTACGCTGAACATGAACCGCAACGAAAGCGAAGGCGAACTGACAGCTGTGAACCGCTTTTTCAATCCGCAAACGGGCGGACTGATGCGGACGGAGAACATCAACCAGATCAATACCCGCAACACGATGACCAATACCTACGGCGGCAATCTGAGCTACACCGAACCTTTGGGCAGACGTAAGTTTTTAGAAATGAACTATAATATTCGCAATACGGTCAATACTTCCGACCAAAAAGTATTTGACATCAACAACGGCGAGCAGACCGTGAATCAAAACCTGACCAACGAGTTTGACAACAACTTTTTATTCCAGCGCATAGGCGCTAACTTCCGCTATGTAAAGCAAAAAATCAACCTGACGATGGGTGTAAACTACCAAAATTCGGATTTGCGCGGCAACATCATTAATCGCGGTACTTCCATTCAGAAAACTTTCAACAACTTGTTGCCTTCTGCCCGTTTGCGCATGGATTTCAGCAGCACCAAACGTTTGAACTTTGACTACGACACAGACATTAATGCGCCGAGCATTACGCAGTTGCAGCCGATTGTGGACAACACCGACCCGCTGAATATTTATGTGGGTAATCCTGAGCTGCGCCCTGAGTACAACCACCGTTTCCGCGCCAACTATTTCACCTTTGATCAGTTTACATCTATCAACTTCTTTGGCGGTTTCAACGCAACTTATACCACCAATAAAATTGTCAACAGCCAGTTGATTGACCAGCAGTTTGTACGCACGACGCAGCCTGTAAACGTGGCAGATTTTATCAATGCATCAGCTAACATGAACTTTGGCTTCCCGATCAGACCGATCAAGAGCCGCTTCAACCTCAGCGGACGCGGCGGCGGCAACCGTTCTATTAACCTGCTGAACAACGAAAGCACTTTTGCCTATGGTCGCACGCTGGTAGGTGATGCTCGTTATGAATTCCGTCCAAGCGAGAAATTTGACTTCTCACTGACAGCCAATGTGAATCAACAGCGCACTACTTTTGATCGCGCTAACTCATCGGGCAACCAAGCCAACGAGCAAAACTTCCTGAACCAAACTTATGGCGCAGAAATGAACGTAGTACTGCCTTTGGATTTCCGTTTGAACGTGGACTATGACTACTTCCTGTTTACCAGCCGCACAACCGACTTCCGTCAGGCGTTGCCACTGTTGAATACGTCTATCTCCAAAGTGTTTCTCAAAGGTGCGGGTGAAATGAAATTTGCAGTGAATAACTTCCTCGACCAAAGTCTTGGTATCAGCCAGCAGGCAGATGTAAACTTCCTGCAACAGACCGTTGTGAACAATCTGGGACGCTTTATTATGCTCTCATTCACCTATTCGCTCAACAAGTCGCTGAACCCTGCCAACAACTTTCAGCCCGGCAGAGGCGGCATGATGCGGATGATGAACTAATAACTGCATTGGATTTTACTGCAAGAAGCTGTCCGGAAAGGCTACATATAGCACCAGACTTTAGTTTGTAGCCGTCTGATTATCAAGTATTTCAACTATCACAGACTAGAGTCTATGTTACTTTTTGGACAGCCTCTTGTTTTATCATCAGACCGTATGCCACTCAGGCGGCACTAATTTAGTCCGTTTTTGCTGATTCAACTCGGGTGTGGCATACCAGCGAGCAGGAGTCCAGACTTGCTTGTCGGGCGCTGTACCCAACCATGCACCCCACCACGAAAACGTACTATTGGCAATAATGAAATGCCGACAGCGCGTCATTAACTGAAAGTCTGCAAAAGGCTGATTATCAATGTTATTTGGCACTACTTCGTGCGAAAAATCCGAACTTGCAAAGGTCTTTTTACACCAGTCTGTATCGTCGGAAAAGATGTAGAAAAATGCGCTTTCCCCTTGGCTGTCAAGGACTTGCCTGACAGCGCGTTCGTAGTAGTCCAAAGGAAGCGGCGGCAGCGACTGGGCTACGTGCGGCTTCAAATAGTCGCCGCGACGGACGTGCATCGCTACCGCAACAGGTTCATTATCAATTCGTTGTTGCCATTGCAGCGCCTCGCCTTTGAGGGGTTTGCGAAATTGTAGTTGCTTGCGCAAGGTTGGCTCAACAGCCCGTACATAGCGATAGTCCTGCCAGTGTCCTAAAAGCAGCGCATGAGATGGCAGTGTGTCCGTTCCTGTGAAATTGCCTATTTCTTCTACAATCTGATAACGCCGAATATCAAAAATCTTTTCAGCCAGTGCGTTGAGTCGCCAGTAGCGGCTTTGCTGAAAAAGCGCCAAATGCCACTGGTTGCAAAAATTTGGCTTGATGCTGAAAATATTCAGGCTATAATCGCGATGGGTGAGCAGCGCCGCGTGTCTGTTTTCTGATAGATAGGCAGCATCCAGCAGCACCTTCCGCTTGCCAATCAACTCTAAGTACAACCCGAAAGCATACTGAAAAAGTTGGTTGCCCATGCCGCCTGATAGCCTGTTAATCAGCATATTAGCCTTGATATTTTTTAAGGTATGCGGTTGATTCCTTTTTTGAGTTGCTTGAGCGTTTCGGCTTCAGGGCTGCCTTCCTGCGGTGTAAAGTTGTATTCCCACCGCGCCAGTGGCGGCATACTCATCAGGATGCTTTCTGTGCGCCCGTCGGTGTCCAAGCCAAACTTCGTACCCTTGTCCCACACAAGGTTGAACTCCACATAGCGCCCGCGTCGCAACTGCTGCCACTGTTTGTGCTGTTCGCCAAAAGGCAAATCGCGATTGAGTTGCATCAAGTGCGTGTAAATCGGGGCAAAGGCATTGCCTACATCCTGCACAAAAGCAAAGAGTTCTTCCTTGCTTTTGCCTGTTTTTTGGGTGTTCAGGTGGTCAAAGAAAATGCCGCCAATGCCCCGCGTTTCCTGACGGTGTTTGATGTAGAAATAATCATCCGCCCAGTTTTTAAATTCAGGATAGTAAGCAGCATCGTGCTTGTCGCAAACAGCTTTGAGTTGCTGATGAAACCATGTTGCCTGTTGCGGTACTACGTAGTGCGGAGTCAGGTCAATGCCGCCGCCAAACCACCAAATGCCGTTGCTCATCTCAAAATAACGGACGTTCATGTGGATAATCGGCACCATTGGGCTATGTGGGTGTAAGACGATGGAAACGCCGGTAGCAAAAAAATCTGCCTTGTCAAGTTTCAATGCAGCCAGCATTTTTTCGGGCGGCTCGCCAAAGACGGCGGAAAAATTGACACCGCCTTTTTCAATCACCGCGCCGTTGCGGATAACGCGGCTTCTGCCTCCACCTCCACCCTCGCGCTGCCATAAGTCCTGCTCAAACTTGCCCACGCCGTCGGCAGTTTCCAAAGCCGCACAAATGTTGTCTTGTAAAGTCTGAAACCAGTTTTCTATCGTTTGTTTCATGATGTTTTTTGTGTTTGGCTACTAACGGTTTTTTACCGCTAAGAGCGCTGAGAGATTTTTACCGCAAAGGACGCTGAGAGGAGTTTTAACCACAAAAAGACAGTGTTTTAATCAAAGTTGATTGACGACACGCCTGATTCCTTCTTTGAGCCTGACAACATTAAAATTTATCAAAAGCCCAAGTTTATAGTTTCCAAGTTTCATATAAGTCAGGATTTGAGCCAAATGTATATCGTTTAGAGACTCTACACTTTTAAGTTCAATGACTAACTTATTTTCAATCAGTAAATCTATCCGATAACCCACATCTAATCTCACATCTTTGTATATGAGTGGCATTGGCTTTTCTTTCTCAACACAGCATCCTGCTTCCTGCAATTCGTAAAACAGGCATTCTTTGTAAGCATTTTCTAACAGTCCGGGACCTAATGCTGTATGTACACGCAAAGCAACGCCGATTGTCTTAGAAGCAAGTTCGTTCTCTGTCATATGTTAATTTTTTACCACAAAATACACTAAGTGGGTTTTACCGCAAAGAATACCGAGAGGCTTTTTACCGCAGAGGACGCTGATCAGGTTGATTAAGTATCCTAAAACTTCGCGTTCTCTGCGGTTTACTCTGCGTACTTTGCGGTTAAATCAACAGACGAAAACTAAACTTCGCGTTCTCTGCGGTTGCCTCTGCGTACTTTGCGGTTAAATCAACAGACGAAAACTAAACTTCGCGTTCTCTGCGGTTGCCTCTGCATACTTTGCGGTTAAATCAACAGACGAAAACTAAACTTCGCGTTCTCTGCGGTTGCCTCTGCGTACTTTGCGGTTAAATCAACGCGCGGTCTAAATCTTCGCAGAGGTCTTGTGCGTCTTCAATGCCTACGCTCAGGCGGATGAGTGAATCGCGGAGACCGGCTTTTTCGCGCTCCTCTTTGGGAATGCTGGCGTGTGTCATCGTGGCAGGGTGTCCGCAAAGCGACTCTACCCCGCCCAGACTTTCTGCCAGACTGAACAACTCTAATTTTTCCATCACGCGCATGGCGTTTTCTACGCTGTCATTTTTCAGCGTGAAAGACATCATGCCGCCAAAGCCGCGCATTTGTGCAGCCGCTACCGCATGATTGGGGTGTGAGGCCAATCCCGGCCACCAAACCTGTCCTACTTTTGGATGATTGGCAAGAAAATTAGCAACTACTTGTCCGTTGTCGCAGTGAGCTTTCATGCGCAGGTGCAGCGTTTTGATGCCGCGCAGCACAAGAAAGCAATCCATCGGTGCAGGAACGCCACCCGCCGCATTTTGGAGGAATTTCAGTTGTGCCGCCCACTCGTCGTTGTTGGTAATGAGCGCTCCCATCACTACGTCTGAGTGTCCGGCAATGTATTTGGTTACTGAGTGCATCACCAAATCAGCGCCCAGATCAAGCGGAGTTTGCAGGTACGGCGAAGCGAAAGTATTATCAACTGCCACCCTTGCGCCATGCGCATGGGCAATCCGGCAAACGCGCTTGATGTCTATGATATTCAGCAGCGGATTGGTCGGTGTTTCAATCCAAAGCAATTTGGTTTGCGGAGTAAAATGCGCAGCAATAGCCTCCGCATTATTCATCGGAATAAACTTGAAGCGGACACCGAACTTTTCAAAAACGCGCATAAACAGGCGATAAGTGCCGCCGTAGAGGTCATTTGTCGCAATCACCTCATCGCCCGGGTTCAACGTTTTGATAACCGTATCTATCGCAGCCAGCCCCGAAGCGAAGCAAAGCGCATGTTTGCCGTTTTCCAGCGCGGCAAGGCTTGCCTGCAAAGCATCGCGGGTCGGGTTCTGCGTGCGGGCGTATTCGTAGCCCTTGTGCTTGCCGGGCGACTCCTGCACGTAGGTAGAAGTCTGATAGATCGGGGTCATGATAGCGCCCGTTGAAGGGTCAGGCTGAACGCCTGCATGAACGGCTTTGGTGGCAAATTTCATGTGAAGTCAGGTTTTAAAGGGCAAATCTATCAATTTTGCGCCATGAAATTGGATATTCTGGCAATAATGGCACATCCCGACGATGCTGAGTTGGGCTGTGCAGGCACGCTCATTGCACACGCAGCTAAGGGCTACAAAGTCGGCATCATTGACCTCACAGCAGGCGAGTTGGGAACAAACGGCACTGTAGAAACCCGCGCTAAAGAAGCAGCAGAGGCAGCACGCATCATGGGGCTTGCCGTGCGCGAAAATATGGGCTTCAAAGATGGTTTTTTTGCCAATGATGAGACCCACCAACGCGCACTCATTACGCAGATTCGCCGCTTTCAGCCGCGCATTGTGATTGCCAACGCGCCCAGCGACCGCCACCCCGATCACGGGCGCGGAGCTAAACTCACCGAAGATGCCTGTTTCCTTTCGGGTTTAAAGAAGATAGCGACCGTTTTTGAGGGCAAGCCGCAGCAAGCCTGGCGACCTGAGCAGATTTTCCACATCCTGCAAAGCAATTACTTAGAGCCTGATTTGATAGTAGATATTTCCGACTATTGGGAGCAAAAAATGGCGGCTGTGTTAGCTTATCAGACACAATTTTACGTGCCGGGCATGAACAACGAGCCTACCTTCATTGCCACTCCTGAGTTTATGGACTTTCTGAAAGGACGCGCCCGCGAGTTGGGACAGGCCATCCGCGTCGGCTACGGCGAAGGATTTATTGCCAACAGGAAAATTGGTGTGCGCGATTTATTTGATACTATTTGAAAAAAATTTTACTTGCTCACCTCCAACATAGCCACCGATTGGGTAGCGTCTGTGATGCGCCCGATAGCTGAAAGGCGATACCCGATTAGCCAGAGAATTTGTCCATCAACATTGCAAAGCACATAGGCTCGTTGCTTTTCGGGGCGCGGCACTTTCAAATCAATGAGTATATCGCTGACTTTTTTTCTGCCTGTCATACCCAGCGGCTGCATAAAATCGCCTGCCTGCCATCGGCGCGCATACAAAGGAAATTGCAGCGCCTCTGCATCTACGTACACACAATAAGGATCGCCGAATACAATATCCTCCCGCTGACCCAATCGAATATTGATTGTACGCCAATGATCAAGCATGTAAATACCCCAATCTGCAATGGTTACAAGCGGCATATCGGTAGCAAGGGCAGAGCTGATAATGATGCTTTCGCGATCAATCGTCGCACAATAATTAGGAGCGTAGAACTGTGTACCACTGCCAACAGACTGCAAACGTTGGGCAATTAAAACAACAGTCTTGTAGTTGAACCCAAATTTTTTCAAGTATTCATACAGAAATAAGCGGGGCGAAGGCAGCGACTGTAAACCCTTGATATCCAAATAAATCAGCCCGTCAACTTGATGTGTAAGATTCCGTGCTGCTTCGGCAACAGCGGCCTGCAACCATTGGGAAGCATCGGCGAGGCGCTCGTGTGTAGTTGCAAAGTTGGCTACAAGCGAGGGATTGATCTCCTCCAGCAAAGGTACTACCCGATGACGAATAAAATTGCGGGCGTAGTCGTCGGATACATTAGAGCTGTCCTCGCGCCAGACAAGCCCTGTGCTGTTGGCATATGCCCGGATCTCCTCGCGGGTAAATGCCAGTAAAGGGCGGACGACATAGCCCTGCCTGAGTGGAATCCCCCGCAAACCATTGAGTCCACTGCCTTTGGCAAGGTGATACAATGTGGTTTCCAGCGCATCGCCGCAGTGGTGCGCTGTTAGCAGATGTGTAAAGCCATGCTCCTGCCGCAGTTCCTCAAACCAATCATAGCGCAGTTGTCGCGCAGTTGCCTGAATGCCTTTTTTAGCAGCCTGTGCAACTTTTTTTGTTTCAAAGCGCCTTACCAAGCAGGTAATTCCCTTGTCGGCTGCCCACCGACAAACAAAATGTTCATCGGCATCCGATTCATCACCGCGCAGTTGGTAGTTGACGTGTGCGATTGTTACCGCATAGCCCAGTCGGCTCATTGCTTGGCTCATTACCATCGAGTCAATGCCGCCGCTGACGGCTAACAGCAAGCGATCATTACTCGTAAAAAGCTGATTATCAGCAATAAAATGTTGTAATTTTCGCTCAAATGCAATTTGTACTTGCATAGCTAATAAATAGGACGGCGACGGAAATTAAAGCCAAAGACAGCCCCGCAAATCCCGCCGATGATATGGGCAAATTCAGAGATGTTATTCTGCTCAAACACGCTGATTAACTCCCTGCCCAGAAACAGGACAACTACCAGCACAAAAGTCAGCGGAATGCGTCCGCGCTGCAAATTGACAATAGAGCTAAGCAAAATCATCATAAATACGATCCCACTTGCGCCCAAAAGCCCGGACGAGAAAAAGAAAATATTCAGCACTCCCGTAACCAGCGCAGTAATGAACATCATCAGTAGCAAACCCGAAGAACTGTATTTTTCCTCGAGAATAGGCCCCAGTAGCAAGATAAAAGTCAGATTATTGAGTAGATGTCCCCAGTCGGCATGCCCAAGTACGTGTGAAAACAGTCGAAAAAAGTCCAGCGGATTGGTGATGTCCATTGTTCCTGCTACACTAAAAAGGGGCATCAGGTTGATACCAAAGCCTTGCAGCACTACTAAAAATGTACAAACGAAAGCAAAAGTGAGTACAACCGGCGCATTATATTGTATTCTCATAGCAGCTGTTTTGAGGGAAAGATACAGAAAAGATACTATTTGCGTTTGAGTCCTGCCAATGCAATTACCAAACCTGCGACGGCACAAATACCAAGGGCAAAAGTCAGCAGCCACTTCCAGATGTGTACGCTTTCGAGGCTTTTCAAGTTATTGTCCAGCTTGTAAATGCCGTCGTAGTAGGCGCTGCTGCTACTGTTGCTGATGCTGTTATCTGCACGGCTTTCGCCTGCTACTTCAATGACAGTGCTTGGCTTTAGCGTATCGTAGTCATTTTTTTCGGTATTGAAAAAAATCCACTGGAAATAGTCTGCCATTTTGTATGTTCCCGGCTCGTTGGGGATAATCATGTAGGTGAACTTTTTGCTGCCTGTAACGCGGCTGCCTTCGCGGTTGATTTGCTGCTGCACATTGGGCGGATAGAGTTCCATAGCCAAAGTGCGGCGCGTATCGGGTTCGCGTATGAAGGCAAAGTTGCCCTCGCCTGTGATTTGAAAATCGTAACTCGTGCTTTGCCCGGTTTGCAGGCGCGTTTGTCCGACTTTTTCTTCCAACTTGAAACGTCCTACGGCTACCCTATCGCTCAGCGGATGCGGAGGTAGTGGCTTTACCTTGATTTTCAGCGGCTTAGAACTATAATTGCGCATCTCCTCGCGCCCGCTGTTATTGAGTCTCCATTTGACTAAGGGCAGCGAGACCTGAGGCAGTTGGATCTCTCCCGCCTTGTTGACATAGTACTGCGACTGATAAACCTTGTATTGCTTGTAGTCTTTGCCTTTGATCTTTACCAGCACGGGAATCACATCACGGGGTACATTAAAGTTCTCCTCCCAGCAATTATCAGGCTTGAGTTTTTGACTCATCGCTGCAACGCGCTGTGCCATATCGGATGGAAAGCTGATCAGCAAAGGATTGTTGATGCTTTCGTAGAAGGCAACCATTACGTTAAACCCTTCGCCAACGTACACCTCTTTGGTATTGGTGATAACTTCCAGAAAAATATTCCCGCGATTGATTGCTATTTCGGATTCCATCAGGTCGGGAACAGACCAAAAATCCCTACCCGATACGCTTGCCTCGACTACGTTTACAGTAACGCCTGGCGAACTGACGGACTCGCCATTGACAATAATTGAAAACGGTGGGACTGTGTAGCTTCCTTCTTTTAAAGGACGATAGTTCTGCACAATGTAAGACACGGGAGTAATGCGTCCATTGGTCAGGATTTGCCGATCGCCTGAGGAAATATCGGATTTGGTAAATCCTTTGATCGTCGGGAAAGCGCCATAGTCGCTAATCTTCACATTGATTGCCGATATTCTGATTTGGAACGACTCATTGATGGGGATCTCTGTTTTGGGAATTTCTATCTGAATTTCCTGCGCTTGCGCCTGCAAGACCCACAAGCACGCAAATAAACTTGTAAGTATGCGGGACAACTGTTTTTTGTTGATCGGAAAATAGCTAAAAAGCATCTAAAAGCCTTTGAAAGTTCAACAAAAATACTATATTTGCTCAGTAACAAACGCGATATTTCGCTTTAAGCCCGTTAGCTTAGTTCGTTTGACGGCTGATTTTTTGAAGAGTTTACCGAATACTTCTTCGGTAAGCTCTTGCCAGTCGGAAGACTTCATTTCCTCAAGTTGCGGGTTCGGTTCGAAAGCAGGCTCGCGATGCGGTTTGGCAAAACGATTCCACGGGCATACATCTTGGCAAATATCGCAGCCAAAAATCCAATTTTCCATCTTTCCTGCAAATTCATCGGGAATTTTGTCTTTCAGTTCAATCGTCAGATAAGAAATACACTTGCTCCCATCTACTACATAAGGTTCTACAATGGCGTCGGTTGGGCAGGCATCAATACAGCGCGTACAAGTACCGCAATAATCCTTTGCGGGTGCATCAGGCTCCAGTTCCAGATCAATAATCAACTCTGCAATGAAAAAGAAACTACCCAGTTTGCGGTTGATGATATTGGTATGTTTACCCAGCCAACCCGCACCACTGCGAGCCGCCCATGCCTTGTCCATTACAGGGGCAGAATCTACAAATACGCGCCCGTTAATATCGCCAATCTCCTCGCGAAGCGCAGCTAACAGCGACTTGAGTTTATCTTTGATAACAAAGTGGTAGTCTGTTCCGTAAGCATACTTTGATATTTTCAGTTCGTCGTCGCGGTACAAGATCCGCTTATTGGGATAATAGTTGTAGAGCAGCGAGACGACAGATTTAGCCCCGGGCACAAGTAAACGCGGATCTAATCGTTTATCAAAGTGATTGGCCATGTAGCTCATCTGCCCATGCATCTGCGAGTTGAGCCAGCGCTCTAGCCGAGGGGCTTCCTCTTCCAGAAAATCGGCTGCTGAGATACCACAAAAATCAAAGCCTATTTCGGTTGCTTTTTGTTTGACAGTATTTGTATATCGGATGCGCTGCAAATTCATAGTAGCGGGTTTGAAACAAAATTATTACAAAAAATTTTTTTCCTTTGGGGGGTTACTTATCCCTATTCAAGCGTATTAATGAGAGTAGCAATGAAAAAAACTACCTTGTTTACCGAAGAGAGCTTTGTAAAAGCACTTCGTGAAAACGATGAGGTAGTGATGAGCCGCCTCTACAAGCTCTACTTTCCGATGGTGTTGCACTTAGTGGTAGTCAATAGCGGGACGGAAGATGAGGCAAAAGACGTTTATCAGGAAGCCTTCATTGTACTATACGAAAGTCTGCAACGACCGGATTTTCAGTTGCGATGCAGTATTAAAACTTTTCTTTATTCGGTCAGTCGAAACCATTGGCTGAAGCGATTGCAGGCAAAGAAAAGCAAAACTGATCTGAAAGACATAGAAGAATTTATTCCTTTTGCCGAAGACAGCGTCAGTATTGAAAACGAAGCGCGACTGGTACAGGTTGAAGTAGCTATGCAACGACTCGGCGAACCTTGTCGTACGATTTTGGAGGACTACTACCTCAAGGAAATGAGCATGGCTGAAATCGCCGAGAAAATGGGATACACAAATGCAGACAACGCCAAAACACAGAAATACAAGTGTTTTAACCGTTTGAAAAGGATAATTGAGGAATTGAAATGAAGACTGAAGAGCCAATCCGGTTGTGGGAAAAAATTGAACGCTATGTTGAAGGCAACATGGAGGCTAGTGAATACCTTGCATTTGAGCAGGAAATAGCCGAAAATCCTTCTTTAGCTAAGCAAATAGCCGACTATCAATCTGTACGAACATCACTCGATTCACTCAAAACACGCAGACAATTTCGCGCTAAATTAGACGTTTTCCATGCACAAATAGATCCTATAGAACAGCAAACTGCGCTCAAAGTCTATAAGAACAAGGAAACATGGCGCAACTACATGTCCAAATACCTTCCTACCATAGCAATCGCTGCCAGCGTTGCGCTCATCACGGTTCTGAGTACGCTTTTCACACTTGGTTATCTGAAAAGCATGGAACGCAGCCAGCAGAGCAACCTCAAGCTGTTGCGCCGCGAGTTAGACCAGATCAAACGCGACATTAAAAGCACTAAGGATACGATTAAACGCCCCATCCCGCGTGTTTCAGCAGCCCCACAGCGATTTGAAGGCACTTGTTTCGCCATTTCCGATCAGGGGCACTTGATTACCAGCTATCACTTAGTAGCCAAGGCAGACTCTATTTTCATTGAGTCGGTAACACTGCCCGGCCTGCGTTACAAAGTAGAGCTTGTCTTCGGCGATCCCGCTACAGATCTTGCCATTCTGAAAATAGCAGACAGTACGTTTAGCGACTTTGGCAAGATCCCTTACACGCTCAAAAAAGGCTCGATTGATTTAGGGGAAGAGATTTTCACACTCGCTTATCCTAAAAATGATCTTGTGTATGGCGAAGGCAGCATCAGCGCGCGAACAGGTTTTGAGGGCGACTCGACAGCCTACCAAATCTCCATTCCGGTAAACCCGGGTAACAGTGGCGGCCCTGTTTTTGATGAAAATGGCAATATCATCGGTGTAGTATCAGGTAAACTTTCAGGTGCGGAAGGTGTCGCCTTCGCACTAAAATCGTCTGTCATCTGGAAAATCCTCAAGGACAGCATACCGGATCAACTGGACAACATATTGGATCTGCCACGACAAAGCAAGCTGACGAGTCAAAAGCGGCCGGCACAACTCAAAAAAATGCAGGATTTTATTTTCCAAGTAAAGGTGTATTGATTGTTGAAGCGATTACGCAACAAGCAAATATTGCGTACCTTGCGCTTGTAAGACCAAAACAGTTTCAACCATGCTCAATTTTCAAGGAAAAAATATCTTAATTGTCGGTGCAAGTTCCGGCATTGGCTATGCAATGGCACATCGGCTGATAGATGCGGGTGCAAATGTTTACTCTGCCTCTCGGAATTTTCCTTCAGGATTAGATATTGCAGGGCATACAATTTACGATGTCTTAGATCCGAATGCTAAACTGGAAAATCTGCCCGATCATCTGGATGGAGTTGCCTACTGCCCCGGCAGCATCACGCTCAAACCCTTTAACCGCCTGACCCTAGAAGACTTTCGCAAGGACTTCGATATCAATGTTTTAGGAGCTGTAAAAGTCATTCAAGCAACCCTGCCGCTCTTGAAGAAAGCCCCCGAAGGCGCAGCCATTGTACTTTTTAGTACTGTCGCAGTTTCCGTAGGTATGGGCTTCCACGCCAGTATTTCTTCAGCCAAAGGCGCAGTAGAAGGTCTTGCCCGCTCGCTGGCTTCGGAGTTAGCCCCTTCCAAAATTCGCGTAAACGTAGTAGCGCCTTCACTCACCAAAACACCCCTTGCACAACAATTGCTCTCCTCGCCCGAAAAAGAAGAGGCTTCAGCTAAACGCCACCCAATCGGGCGCGTCGGTAAAGCACACGACGTAGCAGATGCTGCTGTGTTTCTGCTTTCCCCTACGGCAAGCTGGATTACGGGACAAGTCATAGGTGTAGACGGCGGCATGGGAAAACTCAAGTAGTTTCAAAACATGCTTGCTATTTTTTGCCGACATGAGTTATTCCGAAAAATCTGTGTAGAACATAGATTTAGACAGATCATACAAGTAAACGCTGTTTTTTTGGCGTAAAAAACTGCACAAAGCCGCGTAATCAGCATTCCAAAACTGGGAATGGCTCATGTATATTCATCAATCGTAAAACACCAAGTCGAAACCACCTAATGGCATTAAACTATATCTGGCTGGCATTTTTTCTAATAGCCTTTATTGTTGCGCTTGTAAAACTCATCTTCTTTGGCGACACAGAAATTTTTCAGAAAATTGTTGCCAATACTTTCGATACCTCCAAAACCGCATTTGAAATTTCACTGGGGCTGACGGGCGTTATGACGCTGTGGCTCGGACTGATGCGCATTGGCGAAAAAGGCGGCGCAGTGCAACTCTTAGCCCGATTGGTAAGCCCCTTTTTTCACAAATTATTTCCCGAACTACCGAAAAACCATCCGGTCATTGGCTCAATTCTGATGAATTTTTCTGCCAATATGCTTGGGTTAGACAATGCTGCTACTCCGCTTGGGCTAAAAGCCATGCGCGAAATGCAAGAGTTCAATACCGATAAGGAAACGGCTTCCAACGCACAGATTATGTTTCTGGTACTCAATACATCGGGACTTACCATTATTCCGATCAATATTATGGTTTATCGAGCACAGATGGGCGCTGCTGATCCTTCAGATGTATTTATACCGATTCTGTTGGCAACTTTTTTCTCGTCGTTGGCAGGGATGCTCGTAGTTGCTTTCTATCAGAAAATCAACCTATTTAATCGTGTAATTTTTGCTTATGTAGGCGGATTGAGCATTTTTATCATAGCTGTTATTGCTTATTTCCGTACTCTGCCGCAAGAAAAAATAAGCGTGGTTTCTGCTGTAACGAGTAATGTTATTCTCTTCTCCGTCATTATCAGTTTTTTGCTGCTTGCATGGCGCAACCGCGTCAATGTATATGAGTCATTTATCGAAGGTGCTAAAGATGGCTTTCAGGTAGCTATAGGAATTATACCTTATCTGGTTGCGATCCTTGTTGCTGTTGGTGTATTCCGCACTTCGGGAGCGATGGACTACCTGATTGCGGGGCTGGAGTGGACAGTACAATTGGCAGGACTAAATGCAGACTTTGTCCCCGCCATGCCTACAGCATTGATGAAACCACTGAGCGGCAGCGGCGCACGCGGCATGATGTTAGACACCATGAAAACTTATGGCGCAGATTCTTTTGCAGGAAGGCTCTCCGGTATAATTCAAGGATCTACCGAAACTACTTTTTACGTATTAGCAGTCTATTTCGGCTCGGTAGGTATCCACAAAACGCGTCATGCGCTTACCTGCGGACTGATTGCCGATGCCGTAGGGGTAATTACTGCCATACTGCTGGCATACTTATTTTTTCATTAAGTAATGGCTACTCTGCATTTTACATGACAAGTTGATACATTTGCGAAAACCTATCTGCTTATGCACGTACACGAATCCCGATACGTCATCATTGACTGGGATGCCTCGACCTCTATCATTAGCTACATCTACACACCTAATGCAGACGAAAACATGACCGCAGATGACTTCAAAGCAAATATGAGCGCTTATGGCGGCTTCTGCGAACAATATCAGCCTGAACGTCTGCTGATTGATATACGTAATTTGCGCTTCACTATCACGCCTGATCTGCAAGAATGGACAGCAAAAGAAATTGCACCACGCACCACCAGCTTGAAGCGGATGGCAATATTGGTAAGCAGCGATATTTTTGCACAGATATCCTTAGAACAACTGATGGAGGAAGAAGGCATAGCAGATAGATACAGCGCCCCTCGCTATTTTGAAAGCGAAGAAGAAGCCAAAAACTGGCTAACTGCCTGATCTATATTGCAACAACAATAAATACAAAAAGTGCCGCCCTGTTATTCAAGGCGGCGCTTTTCATAGTTATCTAACGTCCATACAAGCGGTCGTAGTAAGTGTTGAATAATTGCTCGTACTCATCGAACTTCTTGCTGAAAAATGCCTGACGTTCTTTTGCCTTTTCAATATCTTCAGGCGTAATGGAGGTGTCGCTGGCAGCAGCAAATTTTTCAGCAATATTCTTCTCGCGATCGGCAGCCTCTGCATAGAGGTCGCGCAACTGGTTGAGCATAATCATGCTGCGGTCTTTGAGTGAAGAGTTTTGGAAATCATCCAAATCGTAGCGAACAATATACGCCAGATTATCCTTTGCACGCTTACCCACGAGGTCAGCCAACTGATTGCCGCGATCGTATTCTTTCAGCGCATAGAACAACTTGATATAGCGCGGAATGTAGTAGTCGTAAGGAATACTCTTATCCGGAATCTGGCGGAGGCTGGTTTCCAGTATTTCTTTTGCCTTTTCGTTGTCTTTGTCTAAGTAGAATTGCAACGCCAGACGATAGAAAGCATTGCGCGTATTGGCAGCAAACTTTCTGTATTCTTCGTCGTGATAAACGTTTTCATCGTCAAAGCCTCTGAACTGGAACTTCTTCATGTTTTCGTACATGACTTCTTTGTTAACTTCGCCCACATCGCCGCGATTATTGGCGCGGATAGGCATCAGGCGGTAAGTCAAACCCTCCATTTGCAACCACTCGCGCAGTTCCAGCGCAATGGTATTGGCAGAAGTGTTGTTAAAGTAAATCGGGCGCTCCCAGTTGTTGCTCACAATCAAGTCCAGCAACATCAAATCGCCTTTGTAGAGTGCACCTGCACCGTTGCGCATACCAAACTCCATGCGTTTCACTACTCTGTCTGCCTTTCCTTTGGGAATCCAGGGCTTTTGAGCAATGGCAGCGCTGTCCACATCTATATACACCCTTTTAGCGGGTATTGCAGCTGTTGCTCCCCCACCCTGCAAACTTACCTGAATAGCAGGATTGTTTTCCTTCACCAATTGCAGGAAATTTTTCAGATTGATTGCATTGGTTTTCACGGCAGGATTTTCTACATAAGGCACAAAATCGTTTACACCGCTTTTGTAGTTATCGTAAGTAAGGCTGAACGGCAGCGCATCCGACTCGTACACCTTGCGGCGCATTTGCTCAATATACCAGTCGGTATTGAAGTAGCTCAATACGATTACGCGCACGTCGGTACGGAAACCTTCTACCTCCTGCGCATACCACAGCGGGAAGGTGTCGTTATCGCCACCTGTGAATAGAATCGCATTCGGCGCACAGCTTGCCAGCATGTTTCGCGCCTGATCAACCGAGTGGAAGCGTCCGGAGCGGTCGTGGTTGTCCCAGCCTTTGACTCCCATAATGGTCGGTACACTCATGGATACCAGCAGTGCAAGGGCAGTAGCCGGTATCGGATTTTTAATAAAACGCATCAAACCTTCGGCGATGGCAAGCACCCCAAATCCAATCCAAATGGCAAAGGCATAAAATGAACCTACATAAATGTAATCGCGTTCGCGGGGTTCGACAGGCGGCGAGTTCATATAAACCACCAGCGCAACGCCTGTCAAAATAAACAACATACCAACGATGGCAAAGCCTTTTTCATCTTTTTTTAGTTGGTAAAGCAGCCCTATAATGCCCAAAATTAGCGGCAGCATGTAAAAATTATCGCGGGCTTTGTTTTTGGCAACCTCTTCGGGCAAATCTTTGGAAGGCGACCAAGGCAGCAACCAGCCGGATTCTTTTTCGTCCCCATCGCGACCTGCAAAGTTCCACAGAAAGTAACGAAAATACATATGCCCAATTTGATAGCGAATCATGTAGTACAGATGGTCTATCAACGTAGGGTCTTTGCCTTCTGGGATGCCCGCCCACTGACGATACAGTTCGGGGTGGTCTTCGCCATTGCTGTACATACGAGGGAAGAGTGTTTCCTTCGTATATTTGATTTCCATTTTGTAGTCGTAAATCTCATACTTGTCTTTGCCTTTGCGGTAAATAGGCGCACCCTGCTCTACCGATTCGCGCTCGGAAACGAAGGTGCGGCCATACAGCAGCGGACGATCGCCGTATTGTTCACGTTTCAGGTACGAAACAAAGCTCATCACGTCCGAAGGATCGTTTTCATCAATCGGTGGATTAAAATTAGATCGGATAATGACCAGCGCATAAGATGAGTAGCCAATCAGGATGAAAGTAAAGCCCAACAGGGCAGTATTGAGCGCTACATTTCCCTTTTGGATAGAATAGCGAATTGACCAAACCAATGCGCCGATAATGGCAAAGAAGAAAAACAATGCGCCCGAGCCAAAAGGCAGCCCCAGCGTATTGACAAAGAAGATTTCAAATCCGCCTGCGATAGAAGGCAAACCCGGAATTACCCCCACCATCACCACGCCGATAATCACAAGGCTGACGGCAAGCGTAACGATAAGCCCCATGTTGGTTGGCTTCGGATATTTTTTGAAGTAATAAATCAGCCCGAGTGCGGGAATCGTAACAAGGTTCAGCAGGTGGACACCAATAGAAAGCCCCATGATGTAGGCAATCAGAATGAGCCAGCGGTTTTCGTCGGATTCGTCGGCGAGGGTGTCCCATTTGAGCATTGCCCAGAATACGACCGCCGTAAAGAACGAGGACATTGCGTAAACTTCCGCTTCTACGGCTGAAAACCAGAAAGAATCGGAAAAAGTATATGCTAAAGAACCGACGATGCCGGCGGCTAACAAACCAAACGTTTGCGGGCCCGAAGGTTCATCAGTTGGCTTCAAGCCCATGATCTTGCGCCCCAGCAAGGTGATAGACCAGAACATAAACAAAATAGTAAAGGCGCTGCTCAAAGCAGAGAGCATATTGATCCAAAACGCCACCCGTAAAGTATCGCCCAACGCAAGGAAAGAAAAAACGCGCCCCAACATTAGGAACAGCGGCGCTCCGGGCGGGTGAGGAACCATCAGTTTGTAAGAAACGGCAATAAACTCGCCGCAGTCCCAGAAGCTGGCAGTGTCTTCAACCGTAAGTCCATAGACAACGGCTGCAATCAGGAAAATTACCCAGCCTGCAAGGTCATTCAGTTTTTTGTAAGTCATCATATGTGCATCATATCGGGCATCGCCTGCCCGTTCAGGTTCGCGAAACTACAAATCATTTTCCGAATCCGAGTTTTTTTGAGGGATAAAAACCGCACTTATTGTGCGCTGTTAAAGTTTTTTAACGGGGATAATGCTGCATCAGAAAGGCTTTGAAGGCAGCATAGTCCTTAGACAACGAGATGGATTGCTTAGGCATATCCAGCAAGTGGCGCAGCCTTTCGGGAATGGCAGGCGCTTCGCCGAGCACCTCCTCTACTACCTCGCCAAATTTGGCAGGGTGCGCCGTTTCCAGCACAATGCCCACCGCGTCCTGCGGCGCATGTTCCTTGCGGAACTGCTCCCACGCCAAATACCCAACAGCACCGTGCGGATCTATCACATAGTTATATTTTGCTTTTACTTCCTGCATCGCCAGTCGCGTAGCCTCGTCGCTGAAAGCATAACCATACAAGTGCTTTTTCATTTCTTCCCACGAAGGGAAAATAGCTGCCAATCTTGCAAAATTGCTTGGATTGCCTACGTCCATCGCATTGGAAATCGTAGCTACGGAAGGGCGCGGCACATATTGGCCGCTTTGCAGGTATTTCGGCACAATGTCGTTGGCATTCGTAGCCGCTACAAAACCCGCAATTGGCAAGCCCATTTGTTGAGCGAGAACGCCTGCAGTCAGGTTTCCAAAATTGCCGCTTGGCACAACAAAATAGACAGGTTTATCGCCATGTTGGCCGACTGCCTGCGCATAGGCATACACATAATAAAAAGCCTGCGGAATCAGCCTTGATATGTTGATGGAATTAGCGGAAGAAAGGCGAAAGTGTTGATTTAATTCACTATCCAGAAAAGCCTGTTTAACAAGGGCTTGGCAGTCGTCAAATGTGCCGTCAATTTCAATGGCAGTAATGTTTTGCCCCAGCGTGGTAAACTGCTTTTCCTGAAAATTGCTAACCTTTCCTTTGGGGTACAAAACCGCGACCGTAATATCGGGAACGCCCAAAAAACCGTGTGCAACGGCGCTGCCTGTATCTCCCGAAGTGGCAACCAGAATGTGCAGCGGCTTATCGCCTCTGGGCAGGAAATAGGACATCGCCTGCGCCATGAAGCGCGCCCCGAAGTCCTTAAAGGCCAGCGTAGGACCATGGAAAAGTTCCAAAATGCCCATTTGCGGCGCTAACCAAACCACAGGCGCATCAAAACCCAGCGTTTTTTGCACCATGCCACGCAATACGTCGGCGGGCAAATCGTCGCTTAGCAGCGCCTGCGCAAAGCCCAGCGCCGCCTCTTCCAGCGACATTTGTGGCAATTTTTCAATAAATTCGGCAGAAAGTTGCGGTAAACGCTCAGGCATGAAAAGCCCGTTATCATCGGGTAGCCCTTTTAATACGGCTTCGCCAAGGCTAACCGGCTGTACTTGGCGCTTTGTACTGTAATATTGCACGTTGATTCGTTTTATTTTCGCAAAGGTAGGGAAAAATGGCACACTACTTCATTGTCGGGCAGGGTATCGCGGGAACGGCGCTTGCCTATACGCTGCTCAGTCGCGGTCATACCGTGCAAATTGCCGATAACAACGCACCGCAAACGGCTTCCAAAGTTGCTGCGGGCTTGTTTAATCCTGTTACGGGCTACCGCATGACTAAGACATGGCTTGCCGATCGTCTTTTTCCTTTCCTACACGAATTTTATCCGGCTATGGAATGTGCTTTAAATGCCCGTTTTTTCCATCCGCTGCCCATGTACCGCCCTTTTGAAACGATGGCACAGCAAAATGAAGTCTTAGCGGAAACTGCCGATGAAAAATTTGCAGGATATGTAGATAAAATTGTTGATTCCTTCGGCTACGGCAGGCAGATAAAAGATGAATTCGGCGGCATCCTGCTCAAAAATTGTGGCTATGTGGATTTGCCTGCGCTGTTAGCTGCTGCTAAAACTGTTTGGCAGCAGGCAGGCATTTACAGGCAATGCGAAGTGCAAGAACCAGATATTCGCATTACCGATGAAAAAATTTACTGGCAGGACATTGCAGCTGACTACCTAATTTACTGTCGCGGCTGGAAAGAAACCACAAGTGGTCTATTTAGCCTACCTTTTCGCCCTGTCAAAGGTGAAACTTTGCAAGTAAAGTTTACCAATGAAACATACAGCGAAATTGTCAATCGCGGTTGCTGGATTTTACCGCAACCCGATGGTATTTACCGCATCGGCGCAACCTACCACAACGAGGATTTGAGTCCAGAACCTACCGCAAAAGGCTGGGATGAACTGACGGGCAAGGCAGCCAAACTCACCGCCGCGCCTTGGGAACTTGTGGGGCGTTCGGCAGGTATCCGCCCTGCTACTTACGACCGCCGCCCTTTTGTCGGTATGCACCCACAACAGCCGCGCATCGGTATTTTCAACGGATTGGGGGCAAAGGGCGTATCGCTTGCCCCCTACTTTGCCGCTGTGTTTGCTGATTTTCTGGAAGGAAAAATTGACAAGTTGCCCGCAGAGGTTGATATTACGCGTACTTGGCGTAGAACTTAGCGCTCTTTGCAGTTGAACCTTTTTACCGCGAAGAACGCCATGTTTTACGCGGAGAACACTGAGATTAAATTTATTTGTAAAACACACTCTTTGCGCACTTGGCGTAAACTTAGCGCACTTGGCGGTTAAACGCCAAGAATACCATTGCAACCCAGTCTGCCCCTGAGGACTGGAACGCTAAGCCCCCTATTGCACGGGCATCTGCCTGATCCACTCGCGAATCAATTCCAAACCTTCGCGGTGGACGACGGAACGCCCAAGTTCAGGCATCATCTCACCCGGGTCGGTACTGTGCAGCCGATACACGAGGATTGATTTTTCGGGCTGTCGCGGTACGATGTCGTATAGCAGCCCGCCCGAACCCTTGCCCGCTGCTACGGGCGTTTTCATAATGCCTAATGCTTTGGGGTCGTTGGTGTGAATATCCAGCAGCAGTCCCGAAGTACTCGCCGGACCTTTCGGGTTGTGGCAATGCCCGCAGTTGATGTCTAACCACGCACGGGCGCGGGCATCCAAAGAGGCAGAAGCATCTTGCCAATTCGCTAATTTCGGCACTTTGTCAAGCTCAGGTAGATTGAGCAATTTATTGAGTTTTGACAATTTAACCAACTGGTTTTCAGCACCATCGGCATAAGCATATAAACCATTTAACTGCCTTGCGGAAGGCCCTATCGGCATTAGCGTCTTGCCGACAATGTGGCAGCCTTTGCACTGGTTCATGTTAGGAATCTGGTAGTGGCTGATGGTTTGTTTAGCTCCTTTGCTGTCGCGCCACGTTACGGACTTGGTCTCACCCGCAGGTTCCAGAAAGGCATCGGTTTGTTCGTCGTTCCAAACGTAGGGCAGCGCCACCCAGCCACTTTCTTCGTGGATGAGCAAGCGCGTTTCCAATATCCGCCGCCCTTTTTCAGGCTTGCGCTCGTCGTTGTTGTAGTAAAAATTTTTGATAAGTACTGAGCCAATCGGAAAAGCAAGCACCGCAGAGTCGTTGTAAATAGCCTGTTTTCCCTCGGGGATGTAAACAAAGCGCTGTTTGTGTGCATAATCCGTAAAAAGCGGCGTATTCAGGTCGTAGGGCAACACATTGGCAGCAGGCTGCAAATCAGCAAGCGCGCCTTTGAAAAAGCCGTACTCGGAAAGGCTACTTTTGTACTTTTTCAGGACGCTGTGTCCGGCACCCAGCAAAGCTGCCATGAAAACAGCACAGGCAGCATAGAACCAAAACTTACTCATTGGACATCGGCTAAGGTTACAGGTTTAAGTGCAGGAAGTTCACAGTTGTATTCTCTAACAGCACGGCTAATATTTTTGAAATTATTGCCCGCATCCAGATCAGCGAATGATTCATTCGTATTATTGCGAATACATAATTGTAATTTTTCACTTCGCTGCTCATCCCGAATGCCGTCGTACATAATGTGCGGCACATCTGTTCCAAATTTGAGTTTGAAGCGAAACAGCGCTCCCATACGCCCTTTGGAAGTAGCCCGCACCTGCTGCCGCGAGAACTCATTGCTGTGAATATGAATTTTATCGGGATAAGGGTAATATTCTTTATCTTTGATTGGCTCTTCGGTCATGTAATAGCTAATAATACCTGCACCGATAGAGATATTATTAACGAACTGGTTGTTAAATACTTCTACATTATTTGTTGCCAGAATCAGCAAGCCTGTTCCTTGAGGCACTTTCGCTACGATATTGCCCTTGGGTGCAAAGTTGGGGTAGTTGTTTTCATAGACTTTGTTGTTATACACGCGCACAAAGCCGCCTTTTTTCTGAACCAAATCGGGTAGGTCAAATACGAGGATGCCACCTGTATTGTTAAATGCCTCATTTTCATATACATCTGCATAGAGCGAATTTTCAATTTCAATGCCTGCTACATTGTGCCATGCCTTGCAATTGCGCACGATGATCTCTTTGGACTGACCGACATAAATGCCTGCATCGGAAGCGCCCATTGCCTCACAGCGCTCTATCAGTACTTTTTGGCAATTGACAGGATAGAAGCCATAGCCTCCGTTGGTCTTTTTGGGCTTGCCCGACCAGCCCGTTTTGGTATCGCGAAAAGTGATGCCTTCGGTCTGCTGCACCTTGATCGCATCGCCTTTTGCATCCATTACGCTAAGCCCTTCTATAGTGATATTTTGGCTGTTGGTAATTTTGATGCCCTCTGCACCGGATTTTTGATTTTTAAAGGAAAGTATGGTTTCGTTAATGCCTTTCCCTTTGATGACTACATTTTGTTTGTCATCCATCCAAAGCGTCCCGTCCAGTTCAAATATTCCTTTTTCCAGATGAATGGTATCGCCGGATTTTACCATGATGAACTGATTTTGCAGCCGTTTTTGCAGATCCTTCTGTGCATAGGCAAAGATCTGCACGCATCCCAGACTTAGTAGAAGCAGTAGTTGTTTCATCTTCACAAAAATTTTAGTTGAATTTACGAAAAAATAATTGCCGCGCCTCTTTGAGATCCATCAAAAAAGCGCGGCAATTAAAAAAACTGCAACAGCTATTTCTTCACTTTTTCTTTGAATACTTTCTGGAACTTCTCTACTTTAGGCGCTATAACAAACGCACAATAACCCTGATAGGGATTGTTGTTGTAGTAGTTCTGATGATAGCTTTCGGCTTTGTAATAATTTCCATTTAAGGCAGTGATCTCGGTTACGATTGGCTTGTCAAATACCTTTTCCGCTTCCAAAGCTGCTTTATATTTTTCGGCTAACTGCCTTTGCTCATCGTTGTGGTAGAAGATTACAGACCGATACTGCGGCCCAACATCGTTACCTTGGCGGTTAGGAGTGGTAGGATCGTGTGTTTTCCAGAATACTTCCAGTAACTCTTCGTAGGAAATCTTGGACGGATCGTAAACGATCTTGCAGACTTCGGCGTGTCCGGTGGTTTTGTTGCAAACTTGCTCGTAGGTGGGGTTCTTTACATGCCCTCCGGCATAGCCCGATTCTACATGCAGCACACCTTCCACTCGCTGAAAAATAGCTTCCACGCACCAGAAACAACCTGCCCCGAAAGTCGCAGTATCTGTGTTTACATTAGTTGTCATAGCAGTAGATGATTGATTTTTTTCTTTTTTCTGCGCTTCGCAAGCTAAACTAACCAAAGAAAGTGCGAAAGCTAAAATATAACTAAGTGAGGCGCGCATCAGTTTATCCATTTTTGTTTATCGGATTGTACGTTTCCAAGCAAAACAACGTTAATTTTAAGGCAAATATCTAACCTTTTTTATTGCTATGTTGTTTGGTGCAAAGTTGCTTTCAGGCTTAGGAAGTGTTTGTATCGTTTTGTTTTTGGGCAGTGGCGCTTTGCTGACAGCAGATCCGGAGCAGGTAGAGGTAAACCCGGACTCTTTAAAAATAAAGAAACAGTATATCAGTACCTTCCCGCTGCCCGATAGGCTGACTTTTGCGGGCGAGGTTGTACCGATGGACGATCCGGATGTGCGCGAACGCATCGAACGGGAGCTCATCCAGAACTCTTACAAACATTCTGCTACAATTTTGATTTTGAAGCGCGAAGGCCGCTGGCGCAAGCAGATTTCGCGCATCCTCAAAGAAGAGGGAGTACCCGAAGATTTCTTTTATCTGGCTGTAGCTGAAAGCGAGTTGGATGAACATGCTCAATCAGGCGTAGGTGCTATGGGCTTTTGGCAGTTTATGAAGAATACCGCCCCTGCTTATCAATTAGAAGTAAGCGATCAGGTAGATATGCGCAAAGATCCGATTGCCTCGACTTATGCCGCCTGTCGCTACCTGAAAGAGGCCTATCGAAAATTTGGCAACTGGACGCTTGCGGCCGCTTCCTACAATCGTGGCATGACAGGTTTGGACAATGCGGTTAAGGCACAGAAAGTCAATAACTTCTACGACTTGTACCTCAACCGCGAAACCTATCGCTATGTCATGCGGATTATTGCTCTTAAGCTCATCATTGAAAACCCCAAAGACTATGGTTTTTTTATAGAGGAAGCCGATAAGTATCAGCCCTTTGCTACACGCGCAGTGCAGATAGATACTACTATCAACGATCTGCCGCAATTCGCGCTCGATATGGGCATTAATTACAAGATCTTGAAAATTTACAATCCATGGATCAACGGATCGGATTACAAACTCGTAGTTCCTAAGGGCAAATCTTACACTGTTGCGCTGCCGGAAAGCGTCCAAATAGCGGGCGAATAAAAGACGAAGCAGGTGCGTGTTCGTGGTAGCCGGGTAAATCTTGGAAAGGTGCAATCGGCTCGAAGGTATTGAAATGTCGCAGGTAACGCGCCTCTGTTGTCAAACAGAAATCAGTTAGCAACAACCTATCAGCCATTGGCTTTAAAGGTGGAGATGGCTTTGTATAGGCAGCTACAAAGATTAGCCCACCTGCTAAGCATAGCAGCCAGCTTATAGCTGCAACATACAAATTCCGATTGACAACCATCTACGACTCCCCTGCTAATATCTTTTTGAGGCTGTTGTAATTAACAGCGTCTTTGTCTATTTTCTTGAATACCAACTGTGGTGGGTTGTTGATATTTTTCTTGTACTGACGTATCCAAAGGTCGAAATCTTTCGCTGCAAATACAAGTACTGTATTATCGGGCAGCACACCTATCAGATGACCACCGGAAGCATCAAAATTGATTTCCGAAGGGCTATTGAGCGCAAACCTGCCAAGTGGTAAAACAACGTTCTGATGATTGCCTGCCAGTTGGAAAAGTTGCACACTGTCGCTGCTGCTCTCAAAAGACAAATTGAGATGACTGACTGCCAGTGTGGTTTGTTCAAAATGCCTCGATACATGATAAATACCAAAAGCTGTAACATGAAAGATTCGCAGGTGATCTGCCTCATGTTTGTAGTTTTCCTCTGCCTGCTTCAGCCTTTGCTCGGCTATGCGCCGGTTGCGTTGTATCAGTTCGTCTAAACTTGCCAGACGCGGCTGTTCTCGTTTTTGCTTAGGAGCGGCCGGCTGCACATAGGTGTAAAACTGGATGTCTTGCGCATTGCCGTTCGGCTCTACTATCGCCCGATCCAAGCTCAGACGATACATAGGTCTGTTAGGGTCGCCTTGTGGCCATATGATGAGCTTATTACCACCCATGAGCATGGCTGCC
Organism: Rhodoflexus sp.; assembly: GCF_053489755.1. Classification (NCBI taxonomy): domain Bacteria; kingdom Pseudomonadati; phylum Bacteroidota; class Cytophagia; order Cytophagales; family Thermoflexibacteraceae; genus Rhodoflexus; species Rhodoflexus sp. Next base: position 28,299 of record NZ_JBRCHD010000061.1, on the reverse strand, counting down.
GCCTGTCCCTGCGGTGCAATTGCATAAAGAGAAGCGCTTTCCTGCCCGCTGATATAGAGCGTATCTGCTGCCTGCCAAGAGTCGGGCTGTTTACGCTGCATCGGAATTGCTCCGGGGACGTTGATACCAGAATCGTTTGTATTGTTCTCTTGTGCTGCTTTTCTTTGTTTGCGGTTGATATAAAACACGTGCTGGGCTACTTCTTTGTACTTTACACGTCCCTTCATAACATCGCCATCGGGCTGGCGCAGCCTTTTTGTATTATGAATAATTGCCCAGTTTTTCTCAAGAATACCTTCGCTGTCGTAGTTGGCGGGGCGTTCAAATTTGTCGCGTCTGCCCGACTGCTGCCACTGATCGTTGAGCAGATAGATAGAATTATCGTGCATCTTGCCAATCATTTGCGTGCCTGTTCGATTGGTGAACATCACATCAACAAACCAACTCTTGGGCAGTCCCTTGCGACGACTGATCATCTTTCCGTCAATTTCCCACAAAACGGCGCTTTCGTCGGCGTGAATGGTGACCACACGCTTGCCGTCTAATGAAATATCGTAGGTCATTACCTGTCCTACATAGTTGGTAATATAGCGATCGTCGGTATTAACCGTAGGGTTCAACTCACGGCTATTGGTGGGGGCAAGTTCGCCGTATTTGGTTACAAACTCGCCGTTTGAAGCCCTGTAACAGAGTAATTCTTTCTTTTCCGAAAAGCCAAGTACATATTCGCCATCGGGCGAAAAGCGCGCTTCTCGCAGTTCAAGCGGCTCTCTGGCAACCTGCTGTCCGTTAGCACGGAAGAGCAATACCTTGTTAAATGATTTGAGCAGCAGCTTTTTTCCGTCGGGACTGAAAACAATTTCAGTATAACTTGCAGCAGATACGGGGATGTTGTACAAAGGTATAAACATCGCCTTAGAGGCTTTGGCAGTTTGCCAACGGGAGGCAGTTACCCATGAAAGCGCCTCATCTTCAGGATCTTCTGCTGAAGGATAGAAGCCGATATACTCCATTCCTTGCGTATTGAGCCAGCTCAAAATCACGTCTGTTTTAGCAGCCTGGATTTGAAAACCGTTGACCGACTTGTCTTCCTGCTGTAATTGCTGGTTTTCAAAGGCAGCACGTGCACTTGCCTCCGCCTGCTGCAGATATACTGCTCGCAGCGAATCCAAATAGGCTTTTTTATGTGCATTGAGAATGATCTCGGATATTTCTGTCAACTTTTCGGGGTTTAATGCCCCCTCGCTGTGCTGATCGCTTGTAAAACTTGCCAAATGAAAATTACTATAGCTCGATTCGTTGGTAAACGATGCCAGGCTGACCGCTACAGGTTTTGTCAAAGTCAGTGGTTTGCCGTCTTGGTATCCATTGATTTCAAACATACCCGCAGATTCGAGTACCTTATCGAGGTCTTTCATTGGGATGCCGCTTGCAAGCATTTCCAAGCCATCGTGGAACTCGCGGTAGGTGAGTTGTACCTTGCCCGACACAGATTTACCCTGACTATCGGCAAATGCATTGGGTGGTATATTAATCAGGGTACCGCTTTCCAGACGGAAGGAGTTTCCATCTGCTGCATTAAGCTCGAATACTTGCTGGGGAACTTCCAGTCCTTGGATAGGACTTGTAAATCGGGTAGGCTCAGGCACTGCGGCAATCGTCTCAGTGCGCTCATTGAACAGGGGAATCAGCCAGAAACCAATGAGAAGCACCGCCGCAATGCTTGCTGCCGCCGCCAGCCCAATTCTGAGCATACGCACATTGCTATTGATTGGGCGGATAATAGGTGTCGGTATTACAGGCTCTTCAGCCACAGGCGGTGTTTCATCTGCATACTCGCCCTGCTCGTGCATTTGCTGTTGTATCATGCGCAAGCGTTCGGCAAAAGCGTTCTTTCGGATAGTATAGATGATTTCCTGATGGATTGCCAGTTCGTTCCGAAGAGCTTCGACAGTTTTTAGTTCTTCCTCAAACCGCACTCGGTCCTCTGTTTTCATTGTTCCATTGAGGTAATCATGTATCTTTTCTATCACAACGATCTCGTCAGATCCCATAAGTCGTAGTAATAAAAGAATCAAATTGTAACCCCATATCAACTGCCATTCGACGCGCTTTATTCAAACAACGCAGACGACGCGTGCGTACAGTTGTACACTCAATATTTTCTCTGGCTGCTATTTCGCTATCGCCAATTCTATCGAAGAAAATATTTTGCAAAAGTACGGCACAATCCTTATGTGCTTGCGAAAACTCTGCCATGAGTCGCTGAACCATTAGTTGCATTTGTATCTCTGCATCAGCAGGGCGATCCGGTTCTTCATCAGGAACCTCAGTATCTACGATCAATACTGTTTTACCGCGCTGCTTCAATTCTTTGTGCCACTTGTTGCGGGCAATCGTATATATGTATGTTTTTACAGAGGCTGTTTTTTTATATCTGCCACGCTGTATGTTGTCGTATAGATCGGTTATCGTATCGCAATGTATAACATCTACATCTGCCTCACTTCCATTATTTTGTAGCAAAAACTTACGGATCATGTTGCGATACTCCTTGCCCATAAGTATGCTATATGCCTTGGCGACAGTATGGTCATTACCACCTTTTTGCAGCGCTGTAATAATCTCATCGTCTGTCATGTCTGTGAAGCGAATTTTGATCGTCGTAGTCTATGTATTCATGTATTGCAATTTATACAAATTTTTTTCAAATAAAAAGCCACATCTAATTAGCAGATGCGGCTCTTGGAAAACTACTGGTTGATTCTTTGAATTATCTTACTACGATGGCAACAAATTTGGTTTTCCAGAAACTCCTTGGATCGGTAATTTTTAGTGTCAAATTGCTTCCAGATTCTACCAATTGGTAGCTGGAAGCGCTGCGGGCAGGAACTAATTCTACTCTCTTTGCCTTGTAATTGCCTATCTGAATTTCGGTGGCAGTACGGCTGTCCAACTTGGTAAACCTGCTTTCGTCAATATCGCTGTTGAGATCTTTATTGCGGTTGAAAAGCCCTTTGGCATCAATCACGCCGCGATTTTCCAACTCCTTGCGCGTACCAATTGCATAAAATACGCTGTAAAGCTCAGCCTGCGTTTCTACGAGTGCTGTTTGTGTGCGCTCCTGCTCTTCGGCTTTGGCAGCATACTGCGACTTGAGACCGGTAATTTCATCCTGCAATGCTGCAATTGTGCTTTGCAGGTCTCTGATCTGCATTTCTTTGTCCTGAATTGATTTCTGCAACTCATCAACCATTTTTTGCAACAGTGCATTTTCCTTACCAGATTGGGAGAGTTTACTTTGCAACTGGGCAATTTTAGCTTGGTTTTCTTTATTTAATCGGTCGAGTTCTGCAAAACTCTGATCAATTGTCAGCGAACCCTCGCGGCCGCTCATGCTACCAGACTTCATGCGAGCTGCAGCCTGACGAATCCTTTCCTCGCGCGCCCGCATCGTATCTAAGTTGGCATATAGCTCGTCCATCTCAGAATTCAACCCTGCAATATAGAGGCTGTCCTTGCGAATTTTAGCAAGAAGTTCTTCTTTTTCCTGCCTCAGTTTTTCGGTCTCACCGCTCCCACCTTCCGAACAAGCACCTAACATACCAAGCATAAGCATGCTCAAAATGAAGCTCCACAATTTTAAAGATTTCATAATTTGAAGATTTTTAGTTGAATGGTTTGAGATAGGTCCAGCAAGTTAGCCAATCCATGCGAGTAATCTGCAAAAATATAGCCATGATTAGCGTCTGTTATCGTCGTTTTCCAACATGCTAAGATAGCTCATGTAGCGGAAGTGGGCTATTTCACCTGTCTTTACCCTTCTAATAACCTCACAATCAGGCTCTTGCACATGCTGACAGTTGTAGTAGCGGCATTTGCCAAAGCAGTCGCGCATTTCGGGAAAATAATGACTGATCGGCTCGTCATCCATGTCTGCCAATCCAAGTTCTTTGATCCCAGGCGTATCAATTAGAAAGGTGTCTCGAGCGAGTTCAAACATTTCTGCAAATGTGGTTGTATGCACGCCTTTGCCTGCAAACTCTGAAATGGCAGATGTACGCAAATTCAACTGCGGGTTCAGGCTGTTAATTAGTGTTGATTTGCCCGTACCGGAATGCCCTGCAATGAGCGTTTTTTTAGCCGTCAGCAACTCTCTGAGCCGATTGACATTGGTTCCGTGGAGCGCAGAAATAGCAAGACAACTGTAGCCAATCCGCTCATAGGTTTGTATCAGTTCCTCCTGATACGCCAGCGCTTCGGCATCCAACAAATCGTTTTTATTGAAAAGAATAATCACAGGTATCCTAAAAGACTCGGCAGATACAAGAAATCGGTCAATAAAGCCTGTAGAAGTTCGCGGCAGCGCTACTGTCGCCATCAACAGTGCTTGGTCTATGTTAGCAGCAATGATATGTGCAAAAGCCATCTTATGGGGGGACTTACGGCTGATGTAATTTTCGCGCGGCAGAATATCCGTAATTAGAATTGTACCCTCAGCAGGGTTTTCTTCCACGAACTCTACGTAGTCGCCTACAGCTACCGGATTGGTTACTTTGGCCCCATGCAGTTTATATTTACCTCGCAGCCTTCCTCTGCGGATCGTACCTGCCTCGTCGCGCACTTCGTACCAGGAACCCGTAGAACGCATGATTAATCCCCGTTGCTTGATCATATGCCAAAGTTACGCGGATTTGTATTTATTTGGCATTCAAATTGTACCAAACAATATGCCCCTTTATTGCATGGAATTGGCAGTAATTTTTCTGTCAGATTTCTGTTAATTATCCTCATGCACACTACCAATCTCAACTGTAATTTTCGTATCCTACACATTTTAAATTTTTATGAAAACCAAATTTGCAAATTGGCACAACTGGGTCATACTGTCTGGGGCATTTTTTGTCTGGGCATGTCAAGAGCCTACTAAAGAGGAGGCTAAAGTCGAAGAATCAGCTATTGAAAAGGTTAAACCGGTTGAGCCTGCAAGCGCGCCGCCTGTAGAGACAGTTAAGCAGCCTGAACCCGTAAATCCGCAGCCCGAACCTGTAAAGTCGCAGCCTAAGCCTAAAAAAGAGACAGACCCTGAAAAAAAGCCGGTAGTGAAAGCGGAGAAACCCAAGAAAGAAGTTGAGGAGGTTGTACTCGTAGCAGATCAGCCTGCCGAACCTATCAGCGGTTATCCTGCCTACTATAGATACATCAAAAATACCCTACAATATCCCGAAGAAGCAAAAAAACACAATGCTGAAGGACAGGTATTCGTAGAGTTTGTAGTAAGAAAAGACGGCTCCATAGACGACGTTCGTGTCCAGTCGGGAAAGGGTATCGGATTTGGTTGCGATGAGGAAGCAGTGCGCGTAGTTAAGCAAGGCGAAAAATGGAAACCTGCCATCAATAAGGGTGAGCCTGTTGCGCAGCGCGTTACTTTGCCTATCAAATTTAAGTTGAATTAGGCAAAACAAATTTACTTTGTAAAAGAGACTGCCCAAAAAGTAACATAAACTTTAGTCTGCAATTGGTTAACTACTTGATAATCAAATAGTTATAGACTAAAATCTGTACTATGTTCAGCCTTTTGGACAGCCTCTTTTGGTGTTTAGATCAGGATGTCGTCGGGCAGCAGATCTGTGCTTACCCAATAGTTTTTCTCGCGGTTCATGTTTACATAAACCGGCACTTCTCGTCCCTGCCAGTATTGAGCAGGATCATCCAACAACCATTCGCTGTCAAATTGCAAGGTTTGCTCCTGAGGGTAGGTAATGTGTGCTGTCAGTTTGGCACGGTACAAATAGATCCCTGCCAGCGAAATTTTTTCTGTTGATTGATAGGATGCCTGCACAGCCCTTCCGAATGTTTTCAAAAAATTACTGCGATTGTCCCGCTGCCAAAGATAAAACAGCAGAAAGAAAGAAGCCGCAAACAAAGCCCCTGCACTAAAAATCCATACCTTGACACGCTTTACAGGATGCAAATGAACAGGCAGCATATCATCGGGATTGACCAAGTCGTACAGCACTTGCACCGAGTCGCCGACCTGCACAGACTCATCGGACAAGCGCGACTTGATCCTCAACTTTTGGTTATCGAGTGCTTTAAAGCTGATGACAGGAAAGAATTGTGTGCTGTCTGCATTGGCTTGCACCTCTACAACCACCCCATCTACCATTTCATAGACTTTGATGCGTTGATTCCAGTCGAAGATAGCATACAAAGCTCTTCCAAGCAAGAATCCTGCAAGTATAATAAAAGCCCATGCTATGATGCGGATGTACTTTCTCATATCAGTCTTATTTTATCTCTACCAAATGTAGTAAACATTATGACTTCCCCCGACAAGTTCAAGCAACGGACTGCAATCAGTTGTGGCAGGCTCGGCCCTTAACAAACATCGGTCAGACCTTGCAGATCTGACCGATGTTTGTATCCCTAAAATAAAATAGGCATTGTGTTAGCACTTACACACCTAATAATATACGCGCAGGATCTTCGAGCAACTGCTTTACGCGTACTAAGAAACTGACAGATTCTCGTCCGTCAATAATACGGTGGTCATAGGAAAGAGCAATGTACATCATCGGGCGGACTACTACTTGACCATTCTCGGCAACAGGGCGCTCGACAATGTTGTGCATACCCAAGATAGCAACCTGCGGAGCATTGATGATTGGAGTGGACATCAGCGAACCGAATACGCCGCCGTTGGTGATTGTAAACGTACCGCCTGTCATTTCCGGAATGCTTAGTTTATTTTCGCGGGCGCGGGTTGCCAAGCGGCTGATTTCTTTTTCAATTTCTGCAAACGACATTTGCTCTGCATTGCGCACCACAGGTACTACCAGACCTTTAGGGGCAGAAACTGCGATAGAAATGTCACAAAAATCGTGGTAAATAATCTCATCACCATCAATCTGCGCATTGACGGCCGGGAATTCTTTCAGGGCAATGCATACTGCTTTTACAAAGAAGGACATAAAACCAAGCCCAATCTCGTGCTTGTCTTTAAATAAGTCTTTGTACTTGCTGCGCAAATCCATGATCGGCTTCATGTTTACTTCGTTGAACGTAGTAAGCATGGCCGTTTCGTTTTTCACGGCAACCAGTCGGCGGGCAACCGTTTTGCGCAGCGAACTCATTTTTTCGCGGCGGGTACTACGCCCGTCTGTTGCAACAGCAGACTGAACAGGCGGGGCAGTAGTTGTCGGTTGTGCAGTAGCAGTAACCTGTGGCTGTACGGTCTTTTGTGCGCTTAAAGCATCCTCTTTAGTGATTCGTCCATCTTTTCCACTGCCTTTTACTTCTTTGGTACTAATACCTTTTTCTGCCAGAATTTTGGCAGCGGCAGGCGAAGCATGTCCTGAAGCGTAGGAAGAGGAGGCAACACCACTTACCGCAGTCTGTGCCGGATGTGTTGTTGCTGAAGTTGTAGTTGTTGTTGTCGTTGCAGACTGTGCAGTATCTTCTGTTACAATAATCTCACAGATCGGCTCGCCAATAGTCAGCGTTTTCTTATCTACCGCAATGATTTTCAGGATGCCTGATGCTTTGGCTGCCACCTCGAAAGTAGCTTTATCTGATTCAATTTCGCAGATCGGCTCGTCCATTTTTACAAACTCGCCGTCGCGCTTCAGCCATTGGGCAAGCGTAACCTCTGTGATAGATTCGCCTAATTGGGGAACGTCCATCAGAACGACTTCCTGTTTACCTCCTGTTTGCGCGATTTGATTAACAGCAACGGCCGAAGCATCGGCAGCGGCGCTGGCTTTTGCTTCATCAGCAGTAGTAGCAATACGGCAAATAACATCGCCAATGTTAAGCGTAGTGCCCGTAGGGGCTACGATGTGCAGCACGCCATCTGCTTCGGCAGGCAGCTCGAAGGTTGCTTTGTCCGATTCCAATTCGCAGAGGATATCGTCTGCTTTTACCTGATCACCTTCCTTTTTGATCCAGTTAGCGACTGTTACCTGCGTTACTGACTCGCCAACGGCAGGCACTTTCATTTCTATTGTCATAACAGTTTGTTTTTCTGTTGATTGGCTAATGATTATTCAAAGACGCGTTTTACCAGATTTTCCTGCTCAGCGTTGTGTACTTTGTAGTAGCCTGTTGCAGGGGATGCCGCCGGACGACGGGCGATCAGTTCCGGCTGATGGTCGTACCTAAAGTAAGTACGTAGCAAATAAGCCCAATAGCCCATATTTTCAGGCTCTTCCTGCGCCCAGTAGAGTTTTGCGGTTTTGTATTTTTTCAATATTTCATCTACCTGTGCAGCGGGGAACGGATGCAACTGCTCTACGCGAATCAGAGCAACATCCTTACGCTTGTGTTCAAGCTGATAGTCGAGCAAATCGTAATAAAATTTACCTGTGCAGAGTACTACTTTTTTAACTTTGCTGTCTGGCTTAGCGTAATCATCACCAAAAACTTCTTTAAAGCCTCCTGAAGTAAACTCCTCGATTTTAGAAACTACACGCGGGTGGCGCAGCAGCGACTTGGGCGACATGACTACTAAAGGTTTGCGGAAGGGCCAAGCCAACTGGCGACGCAGCAAGTGGAAAATATTGGCAGGCGTAGTAACGTTGGCAACGATCATGTTGTATTCAGCGCTCAGTTGCAGGAAGCGCTCTGGGCGTGCGCTGGAATGCTCTGGGCCCTGCCCTTCGTAACCATGCGGCAGTAACAATACCACGCCGCTTTGACGCGCCCACTTGGTTTCTGTACTGCTGATAAACTGATCAATCATTACCTGCGCTCCGTTGGCAAAATCGCCGAACTGTGCTTCCCAGACTACAAGCGCATTCGGATTGCACATCGCATAACCAAATTCAAAGCCTAGTACCCCATATTCGGAAAGCAACGAGTTGTAGATCTGAAATGCAGCCTGATCTTCTGCCAGATGATTTAGCGAGGAATATGGCTCGCTGCTTACCGCATCGTATAGCACGGCATGACGGTGAGAGAATGTACCCCGCTTCACATCCTGACCCGAAATACGGACAGGTTTATTTTCCAACAACAGCGATCCATATGCCAGCAACTCGGCACTTGCCCAGTTGAGTTCTTTGTCCTCAAAAAACATCTTCTGGCGATCTTTCAGCAACTTTTCAATCTGTTTGAGCGGCTTAAAGCCCTCAGGAATAGTTATTAGCGCTTTACCGATACTATTGATCACTTCTTCGGAAATAGCAGTAGTCGGCGACTGCAGGAAGTCTTCGGCAGTAGAAGGGCGCATGGCCGCCCACTCGCGCTCAAACTTGCGCATGGTATAGCTCAGCGGCTGCTGCTTCACCTCGTTGAGGCGCGCCTGCAACAATTCGCGAAACTCTTTATCCATTGCATCAGCCAGCGATGCATCTACAAAACCGCGCTCAATCAACGTTTGGTTGTATATCTCGCGGGGATTGGGGTGCTTGCTAATGATATTGTACAGGGTAGGCTGCGTAAACTTTGGCTCGTCGGATTCGTTGTGTCCGTGGCGACGGTAGCAAACCATATCTACAAACACATCGCGCTTGAAACGCTGACGAAACTCAGTTGCCAGCTCAACAACAAAAATAACTGCTTCAGGATCATCTCCATTGACGTGGAAGACCGGGCAATCAATCATCTTGGCAATATCGGTACAATAGATGCTGGATCTGGCATCTTCAAAATCTGTAGTAAAACCTACCTGATTGTTGATGACAAAGTGGATAGTCCCGCCTACGTGATAGCCGGCCAATTGCGACATCTGCGCTACCTCAAATACGATCCCCTGTCCGGCAATTGCTGCATCGCCATGGATCAGAATAGGCAACACCTTGCTGGTATCTTTCCCGTACTGATCTATCAACGCACGGGAGAAGCCTTCCACCACAGGATTGACTGCTTCCAAATGCGAAGGATTAGGAGTCAACTGTAGGCGGATTTTATTTCCTGACTGCGTAGTAATCTCGCTGCTATAGCCGAGATGATACTTTACGTCGCCGTCGCCCATAGTATTCATCATGTCTTCGGGTACTCTACCCTCAAATTCAGTGAATACCTGCTCATAGGTCTTGCCGATAATATTAGTCAATACGTTCAGGCGACCGCGGTGCGCCATTCCTATCACTACCTCCCCTACTCCCAATTCTGAGGCTTTGCTTATGATAGCATCCAGTGCAGGAATAGTAGATTCACCGCCTTCCAATGAAAAGCGCTTTTGTCCCAAAAATTTGGTATGCAGAAAGTTTTCAAAAACTACTGCCTCGTTCAGTTTGACGAGTATGCGCTTCTTTTGCTCAATAGTTGGTGAATAACGTGGGTAGTCTTGTTCAATTTTTTGCTTCAGCCAATCGTAAACCTCAGGTTCGCGAATGTAGGTAAATTCAAAACCAATTGGCCCGAGGTAGATTTTCTCTAAGCGGGCGATAATCTCTCGCAGCGTAGCCTGACTGCCTAAGCCCAGTGCACGACCCGCCATAAATTTTGTATCCAGATCGGCAGCGCTGAGTTTGAAGTCCTGCAAATCGAGCAATGCACGACGATCGCGACGCGGACGCACAGGGTTGGTCTTCGACTTGAGATGCCCGCGCTGACGGTAGGCCTGAATCAGGTTGCGAACGCGCAATTCCTTATCGGTATTGCTGTCCCCTGTAACCGATATAGCAGCCGTACCGTTGCCGTTTGTACTTGTTTCGGGCAAGACTGACGCATTGGCATAGCGCAGCGAAAACTCAAAACCATCAAAAAACTGTTGCCAGGTAGCATCCACCGCATTGCGGTCTGCTTTGTAGGACTGATACAATGCTTCAATGACAGACACATCAGCATTGGCTATGTACGAGAATTGATCCATGATAATTGCTGAAACAAAAGGTTGTTTCGCAAAAATAGGGATTAAATTAAATTTTCAAAATATGCCTATTTGCATAGGCAAATACTTTTGATTTTCAGGATGCTGTCCGCTTTTTTTCCGATCGGCATCTATCGCTGCAATATTTCACTTCGTCCCAGCACTTTTCCCATTTTTTCCGCCAACTAAAGGGACGACCACAAGTCAGGCAGACCTTCTCAGGCAAGTCGGACTTTTTACGCATTTTAGGCATCGAAACTGTGTAATTAGGTTTGTAACACGACTAAATTCCTTTGTTGAGTATGATTTCCCCACCTACCAGCGTCAGCATCACCTTGGTTTTGTGAATATTGGCGGCAGGTATTTTGAAAATATTTTGGTCAAGAACAATCAAATCGGCTGCTTTACCTGCTGTAATGCTGCCTGTGATTTTGTCCTGATGCATCAGATAAGCTCCACCTTGAGTATAAGCATAAATAATCTGATGCAAAGTGAGGCGTTCTTCAGGAATCCATGAGATGTCATCAGGTACATCAATTTGCATACGAGTTACCGCTACCTGAATCGCCTCAAAAGGATTGACCGTAGAAACAGGCCAATCGCTGCCTGCTGCCATGCTTGCCCCGGTGCGCCAAATGCTCGCCATTGGATATTGGCTGCGGGCGCGTTTCGGTCCTAAAATTCTGGAAATCAGATTGATATTCAGCAAGTCGCCTTTTGCCCAAAAAGGTTGAAAATTGGCGATGACCTGCTGGCGGGCAAAACGCGCACGGTCGGCGGAATCAATCACCTGCAAGTGCGAAATATTATGTCGCAGCGCCGGATTGCTGCCTTCCAGAGCATCCAGCGAAACGCGCACTGCCTTATCGCCCAGCGCGTGGAAGTGAATCTGGAAGCCCGCACTGTCTAACTGACGGCAGTAGCGGCGTAACTCGTCGGGGTTGTAGTTAAGAATGCCCGTATCGTTGGGGCGGTCGTCGTAGGGTGCTAATAGCGCTGCCGTGTGCGCTTCGGGAACACCATCGGTAAAAATTTTGACACAGGTAGCCCGCAGCCACTCATCTTTCGTGTAGGTGCGGCGCAGACTGTCCAAAGAAACAACAGACACTATCCCATTCAAACCAACTGATAATGAAGTAATTACACGCGATTTTAACTCGCCTTTGCGGTGCAGTTCCTCGTAGGCTTTCAGATAGGAAACAGGCGCAGAGGCATCCGTAAAACTTGTAATACCCAACTCGTGCATTTTTTGCATGGCAGTTTTGAGCAAAGCAACGCGCTGTTCGTGGGTATCTTGGGGCAGTAATTTACTCACCAATCCCATTGCCTCTTCGCGGAGTGTACCCGAAGGCTGCCCTTTGCTGTCTTTTTCAATGCGTCCCTGCGGCGGGTCAGGTGTGGCTGCTGTAATGCCTGCCAGCGCCAACGCTTTGCTGTTTACCCATGCCGAATGTCCATCCCAAGAACTAAAATAAGCTGGTCGGTCGGGAATCAGGCTATCCAACATCGCTCGCGAAGGGTTGCCGTTAGGTGGGAATACATGCAACTCCCAGCCCCTGCCGAGTATCCATTCATCATCGGGATGCATCTTTACATAATCGGCGATGGCTTGGCGCACCTTTGCGACCGTATTCAGCCCGCTTAGTCGGCACTGGATCTCTTCTTTTGCGCCACCAATCGGATGAACGTGTGCGTCGTGCAAGCCGGGCAGCACTAATTTACCCTGTAAATCAAGCACTTGTGCAGATTCATATCGTCCCAGTATATCAGCGCTCTTGCCAACTGCCAGAATTTGGCCATTGCCGATAGCAACAGCTTCTGCAAACGTACTGTCGGGCAGGTAGCACTGAGCGTTGTGTAATATCAAATCAGCAGGCTGTTTTTTGCCGCAACTGCCGAGTAACGACACGACAAAAAATAAGAAGTAGAAAATGCGCATCATTGGGATTCCATGAAATGATAGCTAAGATAATCGCTTTCTGATGTATTTCAGTTGGCTTTCCGCTAATTTTGCAGCCGCATAAATTCAGATATAACCATGAACATTGCCCAACCGCTTATTCCGACCATTCGCAAGTGTTTTGAGGAAAAATTTAGCATCCAACTGTTGGACAATGAAATTACTTTTCAGACTACTCGCAGAGAATTTGAGGGCGATATTACGTTGGTTATCTTTCCATTTCTGAAAAAAGTACAAATAAAGCCCGAAGCGCTGGCGCAAACAATCGGCGAATACCTCGTGCAGCACAATCCGCAGGTGGCTAAGTTCAACGTAGTCAAAGGCTTTCTGAACGTCTCACTTGCGCAGGCGGTTTGGCTTGAAACGCTGACCCAAATTGCCAATGCCTACCACTACGGACAGTTTGCAGGCAACGGGCAGAAGGTAATGGTGGAATACTCATCGCCCAATACAAATAAGCCGCTGCATCTGGGGCATATGCGCAATATCTTCTTGGGTTACGCGGTTGCCAATATCCTGAAAGCCAACGGATATGAGGTAATGAAAGTCAATCTGGTCAATGACAGAGGCATTCATATCTGCAAGTCTATGCTGGCTTACCAGAAGTTTGGCAAGGGCGAAACACCGCAGACTTGCGGCATGAAAGGCGACCATTTGGTAGGGCATTACTACGTAATTTTTGACCGCGAAAATAAAAAAGCGACCGCTCAGCTGTTAGAGGAGTATAAGGTGGCTTATCCTAATGAAGACCCTGAAAAATTAGCCGAACGCGCTGCCAAAAACTCCCCGCTGCTGCTGGAAGCACAGGAAATGCTTCGCCAATGGGAAGAAGGTAATCCTGAAATCGTACAACTTTGGCAAACCATGAACGGCTGGGTGTACGAAGGATTTGAGGCTACTTACCAAAAAATGGGCGTTGACTTTGACAAAACCTATTACGAAAGCAATACCTACCTGCTCGGCAAAGCTGTAGTAGAAGAAGGATTAGCTAAGGGACTGTTTTTCAAGAAAGAAGATGGCTCTGTTTGGGTAGATTTGACAAGCGACGGCTTAGACCAGAAACTGCTGCTGCGTTCCGACGGTACTTCTGTGTACATCACACAAGACCTTGGCACGGCAGACATGAAATATGCCGATTTTCCGATGCAAAAATCGGTGTATGTAGTTGGTAATGAGCAGGATTACCACTTCAAGGTACTGAAACTTATTCTGCAAAAACTTGGCAGAAGTTATGCCGACGGCGTGTATCACCTGTCTTATGGCATGGTAGAACTGCCCAGCGGCAAGATGAAGAGTCGCGAAGGTACGGTAGTAGATGCCGACGACCTGATAGATGAAATGGTGAAAATTGCCCGCGAACGCACCAAAGAATTGGGCAAAATTGATGATTTTGAAAGTGCCGAAGCCGAAGCGCTCTATCATGCGCTGGCAATGGGCGCGCTGAAATATTACCTGCTGCGCGTAGATCCGAAGAAGAAAATGCTCTTCAACCCGGAAGAATCTATTGATTTTCAAGGTGATACCGGCGTTTATATCCAGTACACACACGCCAAAATAGCAGCTATTCTGCGCCGTGCACAGGCTTCTGAGATTGATGCTTCGCCGGCAGCTTTTGCCACTCCAACAGCGCTTGCACCTCAGGAAGTAGAACTGATTCAGACGCTGGCAGCCTATCCGAAGCGCATTGCAGATGCGGCGAATGATTACGCCCCTTCGCTGATTGCTGCTTATGCTTATGAGTTGGCAAAAACTTACAGCCGCTTCTACGCAGAACTGTCTATTTTCAACGAACCCGATGCAGTATTGAAAAGCCTGCGCGTAGCACTCTCGGCACAGACTGCAAAAGTCCTGAAATCAGCCCTGCAACTGATTGGCATTCAGGCTCCTGAGCGGATGTAAGCGCATCTATCTCAAATAAACAGCTAATTGCTGTGGATCGTCCAAATGCACATCTACGTGCTGACGGACAGTAGTTGAGAGCGAATAGCCTATATAATCTGCGGCAATTGGAAATTCCTGATGCCCTCTATCCACGATTACCGCTGTTTGCAGGCGCTTGGGATGCACATCCAGAATAGAGCGAATGGCAAAACAAAACGTCCTGCCCGTATAGAGTACATCATCTGCGAGAATAATGGTTTTACCGTGTAGCTGTTCGGTTGGTACATCCAGCGTTACGGGGCTATTGGCAGGCTGTTGTTTGTCTATATTCAACTTCACGAGCTTCCATGTAATCGGCAGAATTTGTTTGAGTTCGTTGAGCAATAGTTCAGCAAAAAGGTAGCCCTGCGGTGCAATACCTGCCACAATAATTTCGTGTTCTTCAAAATTGCGTTCGCAAATTTCAAAAGCAATTCTCCTGATTTTCTGTTTGATCTGGCGATGCTCTAATATGAGATGCAGCCCTTCATTTTGCATATACTCAACATATAGTTATTGCAAATTTGGGGATTCTTTTTCATTACAAGCCTCCGCAATTCAATTTTTTCCCAAAAGAATTTTTAACTTAGAAAAAGTCGTACTCCCGGCTTGGCATTATGATTTTTTTACCTCAAAATTCATATCAACTATGGAAGGCATCGACTCAATTATCGGAAAATACAAGATCGTAGGCATTATTGCCGCCGTGATCGCGGTTGTTGTTTATTTCAACCGCCACCAGCAAAGTGAGAGCGAAAAAGGTAAAGCCGAGCTTGAAAAACAAGTAGCAGCAATCGAAGTGGAAAAGAAAAAACTGGAACTTGAAAAACAGCGATTAGCATACGAAAGCTACAAGGCAGAACAAGCGAAAAAGCTATTGTCGCAACACGGAGGCGACGAATCCGAAGCAGTAAATGACCTACGCAAACGCGAAAGAAGATTGAAACAAAAAACTACGACAGAAAATGCTTTACAAGATATTTACACTGACCATAACAACATACCAAACCTAGCAGGCCAATGGATGGATGATAATAACAGCGGCGCTTATTACCTCATAGAACAGAACAGCAACCAAATCACTCTGACAGAGTATTACCACTTGTTAGGTGAATCTTTTGTATATGCTTACGGTTCAGGCTATGTAGATACCGATGGCAACGCTACTGTTACCTACCGGACGCTATTCGATACCGATGGTAAAGTTTCGTTTCAAATCAAAGGCAGTGTTTTACATGGAACTTTTCAGGATCAGCAAATAGGCACTGTTGTAAAGATACTAGCAAAAAAATAAGATGCTGTCCAAAAAGTAACATAGACTTTAGTCTGTGATCGTTGAAATACTTGATAGTCAGACGGCTACAGACTGTGCTACATGTAACCTTTCTGGACAGCTTCTTTTATTAAGACCGTTTTATGAAGAAGTCTGGCGCACAATCACCCAATTAATTGCCGCGTCCGCCGCGTACTCCGGCACCGCCATAGCCACCACCAGAACTTCTGCCGCCACCAAAGCTACCACCCCCGTAGCTACTGCTTCTTCCACTGTTCATCGTTCCCATATTGGAGTTGCGAAAAGCATCGCTACCACTGCTGTAACCGGACTGGCGGGCTTCATAGCCTGAGGAACGACCGGTTGCCCACTCGCTGCGACCTGCATAGCCTGAAGAACGTCCTGAATTATATTCATTTGTTACATATGCGCTACGGCCCGCACTTGAGTTATCAAAGTTGCCATAGCGGCTGCTGCGCACTGTGTTTTCTTCTGTTCTGCCACTACGGAATTCGTCGGCACGTGCGCGTACAGGTGTGTAAACACTGCTGCGATCAGTACGCGCTCCGTATCGTATGTCGTTGGCGGCAGCTACCAATACTCCCGGACGGAAGAAAGGATTCCACAGCATACCACCGCCCCAGAAAGGATCCCACATCATCATGCGATTCATCATCCACGGATCTGCCCAACCCATCATCATTGGGTTCATCATACCCATACCCATCATGCCACCGCCCCAGAAAGGATCCCACATCATCATGCGGTTCATCATCCACGGATATGCCCAACCCATCATCATGCGATTCATCATCCACGGATCTGCCCAGCCTATCATCATTGGATTCATGCCCCAGCCTAAGCCCATACCTATGCGGTTTGCCATAAATGGCGACATTCCCCAGAAGGCAGATGTACCAAAGGACATGTTGTTCCAGAAACCACCTGCGCCCGGCGCATTCCAATTGCGGAAAGCACCTGCCATAGTGTTATTTTGATTATAATCTTTGCGGAAATAAGGCAAAATGGATATATTATTACCTGTTTGCTCCCTAAACTCAGGGTTGGCAAATTTTGATTGCACAGGATCGTTAGAAAATGCCTGAGCAGGGCTACCCAAAACACTTGGCTGCATCAAAATTGCAGCTGTAGCATTGGTTTGTTTTCTGTCTTTCGGAGTGAAATACACATCATCATGCTCTTGCGCCATCAGCCAATGGCCGCTACCTACGAGGCATGTAATTGTTAAAGCAATCTTAAGTTTCTTCATAAGCACGGAAGTTTAATCAGTTGTATTAGTATGTACGTAAAACTAAGCATTTTGGATGCAAAATCATACGCATTTAATAATTTTCGTGCGTATGTTTGTTCAGAAATTGGTAGTTTGATATGAAAAAATATCTCAATGAGCAAAACGAGGAACTGGCAAATGCGCTGACGCACGGGTTAGGTGCGTTGTTAAGCCTGATAGGCAGCTGGCTCTTGATTGATAAGGCACTTGCGTTCCAGAATCAGCGCCTGCTGCTGAGTTTTATGATCTACGGTGGCGGCATCTTTTTTCTGTTTCTCGCATCTACACTTTACCACAGCTTTAAACATGAATCTGTCAAAAAACGTTTACAGGTTATAGATCATATTGGCATTTATCTGATGATTGCAGGTACTTACACGCCGTTTGCAATGATTACTCTCGATCGCTGGTGGGGTGATTTACTGCTTTGGTTGGTTTGGAGTATCGCATTTTTTGGGATTATTTTCAAAATATTTTTCACTGGAAGGTTTAAAATGCTTTCCACGATCATTTATCTGGGCATGGGTTGGTTGGTTGTAATTGCTGCCAAACCTATGTATGAAGCCATACCGCTTAACGGACTAATCCTGATTGTAGCTGGCGGGCTACTGTTTTCAGCAGGTACTGTTTTTTACATGTGGGAACGCCTACGGTTTAACCATGCTATCTGGCACTTATTTGTGCTTGGCGGAGGCATTTGCCACTTTTTTGCTATCTTTTTTTACAGTTACCCTCAATGAAATCGTCCTCCTTCACGATCATTTATGAAGACAACCATTTATTAGTTGTCAATAAACAGAGCGGTATTCCTTCGCAGGGAGACCTGACCGGTGATCTTGCCATTACGGATTATGCAAAAGAATATTTCCGTAAAAAGTACAACAAACCGGGCAATATTTTCTGTGGATTAGTGCATAGATTAGACCGTCCGGTCAGTGGTGTGATGATACTTGCCAAAACTTCAAAAGCGCTGGCGCGAATGAATGAAATTTTTCGCAGCAGGCAAGTGCAGAAAACATACCTTGCCATTAGCAGCCGCAAACCCGAAACAGACAGTGGTAAGCTAGTGCATTGGCTGACTAAAAACCCCAAGACAAACATCAGCCGCGCACATGTACAGGAGGTTAAGAACAGCGATCGCGCCGAGTTAGACTACCGACTGGCTGCTGTGATTGGAGATAAGTCACTGATTGAAGTAAAGCCGCTCACCGGACGCGGGCATCAGATACGGGTTCAACTTGCGGCTATGGGTTGCCCTATCTGGGGCGATGCTAAATACGGATCTAAAGTGCAAGACAGCCCCGGAACGATTTGTTTACATGCCTACAGTATCAGCTTCGAGCATCCAATCCAAAAAATGCCTATTACTTTTACAGCACCTCCGCCTTTTGAACGAAGGATTTGGAAAATATTTCAACAAGTAATTGGCTAATCAGGTAGCAAACTGCTATCCTGACGATAGCGTCTGCGGGTTTCGATCTTTTGCTTTTCGCGTTGGATAATCAGTGCTGCTATGTTGAGCGCTACTGTATCCGAAGTACCCGAATAGAGAGCTTGCCGCAGCATCGGCTCGCTGATATCTATGCGATACGCAGCAGCAAAAAGTCGCTGCCGGTCATTATCGAGCAAGTAACGGATAAACTCAGCCAGCCTACCCAGCAAAATCTCTTCGTCTGTTGCTGCCTCGAGTGGTTGCAGTTCGCGGCTGTCCATATCGAGGTGATTGCCCAGCAAACTGCGGATTTCTACTAATTCGTGCATGTACATTGTTGGTAATTTATCCTAGCTCACGTATTTGAGTCTTTCAAACTGTGCAAGCCTTTCAACTGCTTGATATCGGACATGTTTCGGCAATTATGCAAAATATTATGACATGCCTCTTTAGGTAATTGGCTAATTTCTTGCCAAGTAAGCCATGCAAGACGGTCAATCATTTGCCGATCCGGCGGGAGTTCGGGATCAGCTCCCAGTTGCAATTGCCCACCTACCACATTGACATGAAAAAAAAACTCTACTGCATGAAAAGGCATCCGCAATACCTGATTGGTGCAAATCAGATCGCCGACGGCAATTTCCAAGCCTGTTTCTTCTAAAAACTCGCGCCGGAGTGCATCCTCTAAGGACTCACCAAATTTGACACCTCCGCCGGGAGGTAGCCAAAAATACCCGGCCCTACCAAAGTTGCGCAGCCTGAGCATTAGCAGGTGATCGTTTTCTATGCAGAGGCCTCCTACTCTTACGCGCAGCCGATTTGCATAAACTGCATCAGCCATTGACTGCCACCTCTTTACCGATCATTTTAAGTACCTCTTCGGGTACTTTCTCAAAATCTACTACAATAAAACCATCAAGGGCGTTGTTGAAGTTTGGATCTACATTAAAACCAATAATCTTGGCATTTAGCTGCAAGATGTACTTCTTCAGCAATACCGGTAATTTGTTGTGCGAAGATTCAATCGCAGAAATTAAAAGATCTAACCCTTTGATATCCTGAAACTTAGGTAAGAGAAGTACATCTGATCCATCTTTCAGTTGCGGTTCAAATTTACGGCGCGGCTTGACATATTTAGCAAGTTCATAATCGAAGTAATTACTTTTGATTACCTGCACAACAAGTTCTTTTGCTAAGTGTGAAAAAGTATTGCTAATGCTTACAGGCCCGATCAGGTAGCGGTATTCAGGAAATTTACGCAGGATAATCAGTACTCCTTTCCAAAGCAGCATCAGCGATACGTGCTTGCGCTGATAATCTTTCACTATGAAGGAACGCCCCATCTCAATTGATTTTTTGAGCACAAAGGCAAATCGCTTGTCAATCTTGAATAACGTACTCAAATAGAATCCCTTGATCTTGAATTTAGCATACAGATCTCTGCCTTTGCCCATGCGATATGCACCAACGATGCGCTTAGCCTCGTTGTCCCAGATGAAGAGATGATAGTAGTATACGTCGTACTCATCTATGTCTATGCTATGGTTGGTGCCTTCGCCTTCTTCGCGGAAGGTAATTTCGCGCAGGCGGCCTATTTCGCGCAATACGTTAGGAATAGCCGTAGCTTCGGAGAAAAAGACCTCATAATTACCATGCGAAGTCAGTAAATCAGTTTTGCGAATTTGCGCAATATCTGCTTCCAGAAGTTCCGTAGGTACAGGCGGTACAATCGGCTCGGGTTCTACAGTGCGCTTAAACGGATTGCGAAAAAAGGGCTTCAACTTAAGCGAAGATCCAAGCGCATAGGTGCGCGCCCGCAGGTAGCGCAACATCTGATCGCTATCTTCAAAAGTGCTCAGTTCGCTGTAAGGAATTGCCTTGCCGATGCGCACCTGAATTTTATTCTCTGTCTTGTTGAGCATTTCGGAGGGCAGGCGAGCTGTTCTCAAGTTGGGATGGATAATACCCAATAGATTGAAAAACACACTATTGTGCCCTGAAAAATAAACAGGAACAACATCTACTTTTGCTTTTTGGATAATTTTACCAACCAGCGGATGCCATTGTTTGTCGGTTATTTTTTTGCTGTCCGGCTGATAGGCAGAAACCTCACCGGCCGGAAATATACCAACAGGTTTATTCTGTTTGAGGTGCTCTAACACTGTTTTCACACCCGATATATTGATCTGCTTGTTTTTTGCGCTGTCAAAAGGATTGACAGGAATAAAATATTCCTGAATCGGCTCAAAAGCATTGAGTAGGTAGTTGGCCATCAGGCGGAAATCGGGGCGGATTTTATTAAAAATAGAAATCAGGATCATTCCGTCAATGCCGCCGTAGGGGTGGTTAGCAACCACTATGAAAGGGCCTGTTCGGGGAATATGCGCCTCCTCACCTTCTACAATCTCATATTTTGCCTGAAACATCTCTAAACCGCGGTCTATAAAACCTACTCCATCGAAGCGAGCAGCCTCATTATAGACTTCGTTGATCTTGTCTAACTTGAGAAGTCGCATCAGGGGTTTAGCCAGTAGCTGCAATTGCAACTTGTCCAGATTTAGCGAACGGGCAAAATCTTCAGGACTGATCAGTGTTCTGTTAGGCATAATGTTAAGTCAATATGTTTGTTTGGTTTGGGGAACATAAAATTTACATGACTACATCAGACGTTTGATGATATTTTCTACCGTAATACCCTCTGCCTCTGCTTTGAAGTTTCTTACGATACGGTGGCGCAGTACAGGAATAGCGACAGCCTGAATGTCTTCTATATCAGGCGAGTACTTACCGTTAAGCAAGGCATTGCACTTAGCAGCGAGGATCAGATTTTGCGAAGCACGAGGCCCTGCCCCCCATTCAAGGTAGTCGTTGGCCGTCGGAGAAGCCATTTCTTTGCCGGGACGTGTCTTATGAACTAATTTGACAGCGTATTCGACTACGTTATCGGCAACAGGCACTCTACGCACTAGCTGCTGGAAAGCAATGATCTCTTTGGCGTGGAGCACAGCAGAAATCTCGTTTACTTTGTTGGAAGTAGTACTCTTAACGATTTCTAATTCAGCATGATAAGTTGGATAATCCAACCAAATATTGAACATAAAACGGTCTAACTGCGCTTCGGGCAGCGGGTAAGTTCCTTCTTGCTCAATCGGATTCTGGGTAGCCAGTACAAAGAACGGACGATCTAACGCGTGAGACTGTCCTGCAACAGTTACTGCATACTCTTGCATAGATTCCAACAGTGCTGCCTGTGTTTTGGGTGGTGTGCGGTTAATCTCGTCTGCAAGAATTACATTGGCAAAAATAGGCCCCCGAATAAAGCGGAAGTTGCGGTCTTTATCTAAGGTTTCAGCCCCCAAAATATCGGATGGCATCAAATCGGGTGTAAACTGAATGCGATTAAACTTAAGGTCTAAGGCTTTGGCCAGTGTTTGGATAAGCAGGGTTTTAGCAAGCCCCGGTACACCTACCAGCAGGCAGTGCCCTTGACAGAAAATAGCAGTTACCAGTAGGCGAATTACCTCATCCTGACCAATGATAACTTTTGTGATTTCTTTATTGAGTTGGTCAAAAGTCTGATGAAGCGCCTCAGCAGCAGCTACATCCGACATAAATTTAATATCCGACATCAGTTCGTATTTTGGGTGGTGTCAATAATTTATTGGTTGTGAAAGATAGGCAATTTAAGCAAGAATCAGAACCCTTCCAGAAGTTTACAGCGATCGTACTCGGGGTCTATGTCAATGAACAACTGATTTTTAGTCCGATTGAACCACTTTATCAGCGCTTTGTTGCGCTCCTCTTGTAAGGCTGCTGCATGTATTTTTTGGTAGTCCATCTCTAAGTTCAGTTGGTGCGCTGGAATGCGACTCTTGAAGTAGAGAATCCGCACCGCGTTTTTGCCATCGTCTGTACGGAAACGAAGCGGACGTGTAATGCTACCTACTTGCATGGTGTCAATGGTCATAAATATGGAATATTCTAATTCTTCTTTGGAAAGATGCGTACTCTTATTTTCGGGATTTTGCAAAATGCCGCCTGATGCTTTAGTAGATTTGTCATCAGAGTTTGCGAGAGCAACCTTCTCAAAAGGCTGTTTGCCGCTGACAATAATTGTGCGCAGACTATCTAAGAAGCGTTCTGCATCTTTCATGTCTTGTTCGGTTGGTTCGGGACGCAGCAGGATGTGGCGGGAGTTGTAGCGGTTGCCCCTCCGCTCGATGAGCTGAATCAAGTGGATACCGAACTCAGACTCGACAGGCTCTGATATTTCACCGGGCTCTAAGCTCATTGCCGCTGCCTCATAGGGTGGTACAAGTTCGCCGCGCCCGTGAAAACCCAGATCGCCGCCTCGGGAAGCCGAACCTAAGTCTTCAGAATACGTTCGAGCCAGATCCTCAAATCTGGCCTTCCCCGAAAGAATCTGCCGCTTAAAGTCTTGCAGTTTTGCTTTGACCTTGTCTTTTTCGGACTTGCTTACCACCGGAAAGCGCACAATCACACCTATCTCAACCTCAGAAGGTATATAAGGCAAACTATCCTTAGGAATGCTGTTAAAATATCGCTTTACCTGTCGAGGCGTAACTTCAATGTCTTTAGTGATTTCATTCTGCATCTTGCTGACAATCATATTTTCCTGAATTGTCGGGCGCAGTTCCTCCTTGAGTTGTGCAATACTTTTATTGTAGGCCTGTTCTATCTTCTGCGTGCTGCCGAACTGCTGCTCGAAATATGCCATGCGGCGTTCTAAGTTGTTGGATACTTCTATGTCGCTAACTATCACAGAGTCAATCTCTGCTTTTGCGACAAGCATTTTGTTAATTAACAACTGCTGAAGGATCTCACATCGTGCATTAGGCGGCAGTTGTTGTCCGTTTTCCATCGCTTGGCGATATGCCAATTCCAATTCAGATTTCAGAATGATATAATCATTAACTTTGACAATTATTTTGTCAATAACAATGCCTTCTGATTGAGGAAAAAGCGGCAATGAGAGGGCAAATGTTGCCAGTAATACTATCAATTGTTTGCGCATCATAGCACACGCTGTTATTAAAGAAAGATGAATGTTTGTATCAGAAAATTGCCTCAGCGAGCCATCATTTTGTATTTGTTACTTTTTCGGGCTTTATCTAACAAAGATACCTCCAATTGGTGTTGCAATGACATTTTTCGCTGATTAAGCAAAATATCGCGGATTTGCTCTTGCACAAATTCTATGGGCGAAGTCTGATCGGCTATTTTGTAGTCAAAAATTTTCAACATATACATATCCTCGTCATCTTCGCCTACTGCGGTAGCATAGCTTTGTGTAGCCAGAAACTGTACCTCGTTTTTAATGGTATTGCGCAGAGGCGTGTTTCGGATAAGTTCTGCAAATGGAATCCATGTAGTGTCGCTAACGATGGGCGCTTCGGTAAAACTGTAGGCATAGGCGCGCAATTCGTACCAATCGTCGGGATTACGGCTCTTGAGCAATGCATAGGCCTTTGCCTTTTCAGGTGTACGCTCGTTAATTCTGATCACCATGCCTTTGACGATATTCTGCTTCAATTCAAAGTTAGCTTTGTTAGCTTCGTAGTAAGCGCGTATCTGCTCGTCTGTAACAACCGTATCCAGATGCTGGCTAATGTATTGCTGCACAAATGCGTGCGTAATTAGTTGGTATTTAAATTCCATAACGCGGCGCTCAATCTCATCCATATCCAACTTTGCCCCTGTAGCTGCTTCATAGTAAAGTAGCTGGGTTTTCGCCCATGTTTCTACGTAACTTTTAGCTATACGCGCGCTGTCTTCGGGGGTTGCAGCATCCGAAATAACTGCTCTCAAATCGGAAGGCATTAGGTAGGCATCGTACACCTGTGCAATCGGCTGCTCTGTACTATCCTGCATTCCATTGCAGCCCGCCAACCCTATTAGTATACCAATGAAAAATAACTTGCAATGAGTCATTGGGCAAATTTACATGAGATTCGCTAATTTTTGCTGCGCCGGCAAAAGTCGCTGCACATTCAGAATTGCTGCCAAAGGTTTTGTATATTTGGACAACAATGCTCGTACCTTTGCAAGAGCCATTAATAAGCATGAGTAGTCTAAACGGAATCGCGAAATCATCGGCGCTGTTGCCCGCCTCCCGCATTATGAATGCCGACAAGTTACTTCGGCAGGTGGTGCTGCAAACGCCTTTACAATACAATGCCAACCTGTCAGAAAAATACCAAGCAAACATCTGGCTCAAACGGGAAGATTTGCAGGTTGTCCGCTCCTACAAGCTACGAGGTGCTTACAATAAGATCAGCAGCCTCAGCCGCGAAGAATTGGACAGAGGAGTGGTTTGTGCCAGTGCAGGCAATCATGCACAAGGAGTTGCCTTTTCGTGTAAGCTACTGAAAATTAAGGGTACGATTTTTATGCCTACCCCTACCCCTTTGCAAAAAGTCAAACAAGTTAAATTTTTTGGCAGAGAGTACGTCGAGATCGTTCTGACAGGCGATACCTTCGACGATGCCTACAAAGAAGCTGTCAAATATTGCGAAGAACATAACAGCGTCTTCATCCATCCATTCAACGACGAAAAAGTAATCGCAGGACAGGGGACGGTAGGCGTTGAAATACTCGAAGATGCGGCTACAGACATAGATATGCTCTTTGTACCCATCGGGGGAGGCGGACTGATTGCCGGCGTAGGCAGCTATTTCAAACAATTAAGTCCAACTACGCAAATTATTGGCGTTGAGCCACTTGGCGCTCCGGGTATGAAAGTATCACTTGAACGCGGAGAGGTAGTATCTTTAGACAAAATAGACAAGTTTGTGGACGGCGCGGCTGTACAGCGCGTTGGCGACATCACCTTCGAAATATGTAAAGAAGTAGTTTCGCAAATCACACTTGTTCCCGAAGGAAAAGTCTGTTCGACCATTTTGCAACTCTACAACGAAGATGCGATTGTAGTAGAACCTGCCGGCGCACTGACCATTGCAGCGCTCGACTATCACAGGGAAGCCATCAAAGGCAAAAATGTGGTGTGCATCGTCAGTGGCAGCAACAACGATATTACCCGCATGGAGGAGATCAAAGAGCGCTCGCTGCTTTTTGAAGGACTGAAACACTATTTCATCATCAGTTTTCCACAACGTTCGGGCGCACTCCGCGAGTTTGTTGTTAATGTTTTAGGCCCGGGCGACAATATTGTACACTTTGAATATACCAAAAAGAATAACCGCGAACGAGCGCCTGCCTTGTTAGGCATCGAATTTAATCATCCCTCAGACTATGAAGCCCTTGTCAAGCGGATGGAAGAGCGCAATATTAGTTTCGAGCATTTGAACGAACGTCCCGAACTTTTTTCTATTCTGATTTGAGCAGAAGAGACCTACTTTTTTTGCGTGATGTAGCCTTGCTGACCCTGAGCGCTTTTGGCGGCCCTCAGGCGCACATGGCATTATTCCTGAAGGTGCTTGTAGAAAAACGTCGGTACTTGACTGAGAGCGAGCTAATGGAAATCAACGCACTCTGTCAGTTGCTGCCCGGCCCGTCTTCAACGCAAATGCTCACAGCCATCGCCTACAAAAAAGGCGGTGCGCTGTTTGCACTGCTTTGCCTGCTCGTATGGATTTTTCCTGCATTTTTGATCGTTACATCCTTTGCGCTGACGCTGGTTTTCTGGCAGGAAGAACAGAAAAATATCAACCTCTGGGCCTACACACAGTTTATGCAGCCGATCGCTATTGGGCTGGTGGCACATGCAGGATTTGTCATTGTACGCAAATTGGTACAAACCCGCGAGGCGATTCTGATTACACTGGTGGCAGCTGTAGCAGCTTATTTTCTGCGAACGCCCTTCCTGCTCCCTGTATTGATTGTCCTTTCGGGGCTTGCTACCTCAGTCAAATACAGAGAATTTGTCCGCGAAGAAAAAACAGCAATTACAGTCAAATGGAAATACCTCATACTATTTGCTGTTCTTTTTGTGAGCATAGCAGCGCTGGGCGGAATTACGCGCTCCCTGCCGATCCGCTTGTTAGAAAATTTTTACCGCAACGGCGCATTAGTTTTTGGCGGAGGGCAGGTGCTTGTACCTGTGCTGTACAATGAGTTTGTAGAGTTCAAACGCTATCTGTCCTCTGCCGAATTTCTTTCGGGCTATGCATTGCTTCAGGTAGTACCCGGTCCTGTCTTTTCGTTTGCAGGATATATAGGCGCACTCACGATGCGGCAGGAGAGTATTGGCGGCATGGTACTTGGCAGCCTGATGGCAACATTAGGCATCAATCTGCCCGGCGCCTTGTTTATATTTTTCGCCTATCCGTTTTGGGAGCAACTCAAAAAGTATCGTCCGGTCAAAGCATCACTCGAAGGCATCAACGCTGCAAGCGCAGGATTGGTAATCGCCGCAGTATTTCTGCTATGGGAGCCTATGCCGCAAACACTGGTCAATATTGGGGTAGCCGCTGCAACACTTTTGTTGCTGCAATTCACTCGTCTATCTGCACCTGTAATTGTGCTGGCTGGCATCTTGGCAGGCTGGCTGATGGTACAGTGGACAGGCTAAGGTATGGCCATGAACTTATGCGTTTGCAGAGAAACTTGCCACTTTGGATGGGCTTTTACGTAATCTACGATCAGAGGCATCATTTGCGCTGACTTATCCCACTCGGGTTGCAAGAGCAAGCGACAATCTGTAGGCACTACGGCGGCAAACTTTTCGGCAAATGCAAAATCGCTTTTGTTGTAGATAATTACTTTCAACTCGTTGGCACGCGCATAAATATCGGGCTTGGGTGCCATGAACTTTTTAGGAGAAAAGCATACCCAATCCCATGTTCCGGAAAAAGGATGCGCACCGGAAGTTTCTATGTGGGTGCGGAAACCTGCAGCCCTCAATGCAGCCGTCAATCCATCCAAATTGTGCATCAGCGGCTCCCCGCCTGTAATAACTGCCATGCGCGCCGGATAATCCATTGCCTGCGCCACAATATCAGCAACAGCAAATTTCGGATGCGCATTCACATCCCATGATTCCTTTACATCGCACCACACGCAGCCAACATCGCAGCCCCCCAAGCGAATAAAATAAGCAGCATGCCCTTGCCAGTGTCCTTCACCTTGTATTGTATAAAATGCCTCCATTACAGGCAGTACTTCTTCTTGCGTCTGGGTTAACATATCTGTAAAATTGTTGAATGCTTCCGCTTTGCCAAGCGCATCAAAACTAAAAAGAGGTTGTCCA
The DNA here is from genome assembly GCF_053489755.1 of Rhodoflexus sp. NCBI lineage: Bacteria > Pseudomonadati > Bacteroidota > Cytophagia > Cytophagales > Thermoflexibacteraceae > Rhodoflexus > Rhodoflexus sp. The sequence continues at coordinate 378 of NZ_JBRCHD010000061.1, read as the reverse complement.
AAAAGTAATTAAATAATTGATAGTCAAATAGCTACAGACTAAAGTCTGCGCTACCTACAGTCTTTTTAGACAGTCTCGCAAAGACTTTTATAGCCGAAGCAAGCATCGAACCCACATCTTAAGTTATTGAAAACCAACAACTTACGTATGTGGAAAAAGCCTGCTACACAACAAGTTATACAGCTGTTTTGATGCTTCTCAGCCCCTTTTAAACAGGTCAGAGTGAGCAAACTTTGGCTTTGAAAATATGTAAGAATTGGCTTGTGGACAGTTGAGCGCCCCGTAAAGACTTTTGCCGGCGCTGCTTGCTTCACGAAGCCTTTTGCAAAGTAAAAGAACACGCAACACAAAAGCAATCCTGTCCGATTGGATGAGACC
>NZ_JBRCHD010000060.1:0-23418 GCF_053489755.1 Rhodoflexus sp. | reverse complement strand
TCCTGACTTTGTTATTGAACTGCGTTCCGAATCGGACTTGCTCAAAGAATTGCAGCAAAAAATTACGGAAGACTGGATAGGCAACGGCTGTCGCTTGGCTTGGCTGATTGATGCCGACGCTGAAACGGTTTATGTATATCGCCCCGATACCGCTATGCAAATCGTACAGGGTTTTCAGCAAAAGCTAAGCGCGGGAGATGCGCTGCCCGGTTTTGAATTAGACCTTTCGCAACTGCGATGAGAAGACTTTTTCGCACATACCAACCTACACGCATAAACCCGACGGGTCTCCAAGACCCGTCGGGTTTGGAAACGCTTCGCCGTAGTTCGTGTCTCCACGAACTACCCAAGGGCAACCGGTCGCTTGTGAGGACACAAGCAACGGCATATAGGACACAAGCGACGGCAAGATGTAAACTACTTGGCAATCAGGCGCGCCGGCTACAACAGGCTGCCGCGCTGACAGGGCAAGCAGTAGAACTAAGCGGGAAAATGCAACAATACACCGTAAAGCCTTCACCTGACCCAATGGAGCAAAAACCTGTCGGCATGGACGGCAAACCCTTGGCGGTTTCCTGCGAACGATTTGAAATAACAGCTGTTCAACCTTTGGAAAGTTAAGATGCAAAAATTCACCACACTGATAAGTACCGCAGTGCCTTTGGCAGTGGAAAACATAGACACCGACCAAATTATTCCCGCGCGATTCCTGAAAGCGACCACCCGCGAAGGCTTCGGCGAAAACCTGTTCCGCGATTGGCGTTACCATGCGGACGGCAGCCCTAAAACTGACTTTGTGCTGAACAATCCGCAGTACAAAGGCGAAATTTTGGTCGTAGGCAAAAACTTTGGCTGTGGCAGCAGCCGCGAACATGCCGCATGGGCGATTGCTGACTATGGTTTCCGCGTGGTCGTATCCAGTTTTTTTGCCGATATTTTCAAAAATAACGCGCTCAACAACGGCATTTTGCCCGTTGTCGTTTCAGATGCTTTCCTGAAAAAACTGTTTGCCGCTATTGAAGCCAATCCGCAAACGGAAATTGAGGTCAATCTGGAACGGCAGACCATTACGCTGTTAGCCGACGGTTCGCAGGAATCGTTTGACATCAATCCCTACAAAAAAACGTGCCTCATCAACGGCTATGATGACATAGATTACTTGCTTTCGCTCAAAGAAGAAATTGAGGCGTTTGAAAAGGCTCAAACATAGCAGAACGCCGATACAGGCGGATTACACTGATGAACGCGGAAAACAGAAAAATAAAACCATCGGCAAAAACCTGCGTCATTCGCATCTATAATAACACACTACACATAACTACAACACATAGCTCACCTTCACCTTTTCCAATGTTTCAAAAATGAGGTACACCTGATTTCATGTCTCAACAGATTCTGATTATCCCCGGCGATGGCATCGGGGCGGAAGTAACCGAATGGGGCAAGCAAGCGCTGCAAACCATCGGCGAAATTTTTGGTCATCGTTTCACCTTTGACTATGCCCTGCTGGGTCATGCGGCGATAGAGGCGACAGGTTCGCCGCTGCCTGAGGAGACGCTTGCCAAAGCTCGCCGGTCGGCGGCGATTTTGTTTGGCGCGATCGGTCATCCGAAGTACGACAACGACCCATCCGCCAAAGTGCGCCCCGAACAAGGATTGCTTGGCTTGCGAAAAGCCTTAGGACTTTACTGCAATATCCGCCCCATTCAGTTGTTTGACGAACTTATCGGGGCTTCCAGCCTGAAACCCGAAGCGCTGCGCGGCGCGGATATCCTGTTTTTCCGTGAACTCACAGGCGATGTTTATTTCGGTCAGCCACGCGGACGCACCCAAGACGGGCTGACGGGCTTTGACACCATGATTTACAGCAAGTACGAAGTGGAACGCATTGCCCGCAAGGCATTTGAAGCCGCTCGCCTGCGTCGCAAAAAAGTACATTCGGTGGACAAAGCCAACGTGTTGGAAAGCAGCCGCCTTTGGCGCGAAACGGTTAATGAAGTTGCCAAAGATTATCCCGACGTAGCCTTACATCATATGTTTATTGATACTGCCGCAATGGCGCTCATCAAAGACCCGCGCCAGTTTGACGTAGTGCTAACGGGCAACCTCTTTGGCGACATTCTCACCGATGAGGCTTCGCAAATTGCAGGCTCTATGGGTATGTTGGCTTCCGCTTCCATTGGCGACAGCACGGGTTTCTATGAACCCATTCACGGTTCTGCGCCCGACATTGCAGGCCGAGGCATCGCCAACCCGATGGCAAGCATTCTTTCTGCCAGCATGTTGCTTTCCTATGCTTTTGGGCTTCATACAGAAGCGCAAGTTGTTCAAAAAGCCGTAGCGCTGACGCTCAAACAGGGCTGGCGCACAGCCGACATTGCCGATAGCCACACGCCCCCCGAGAAAAAGCTGGGTACGGCCGACATCGGCAAAAAAATCATTGAGAACTTAATACAGGTAACACAGGCGGTTGCTGCATAGCTTGCCGACTTTCAAATTTTGGTCATCTATCCATCTAAAAAAATAAAAAAATGAGTAACCGAGTCTATGTGTTTGACACTACTTTGCGCGACGGCGAACAGGTGCCGGGATGTCAGTTGAACACACAGGAAAAAATCATGCTTGCCCGCGAACTGCAAGCGCTGGGCGTGGATATTATTGAGGCGGGCTTTCCGATTTCTAGTCCCGAAGATTTTCGTTCGGTGCAGGAAATTTCCAAAGCCGTTAGCGAGCCTGTCATTTGCGGGCTGAGCCGTGCCGTAGAAAAAGACATCAAAGCGGCGGCTGAAGCCTTACAATACGCCAAACGCAAGCGTATTCATACGGGGTTGGGCGCTTCCGACTTTCACATTGAGCACAAGTTTCGCTCTACCCGCGAGGAAATGCTGGAACGCGCCGTTCGTGCGGTCAAATACGCCAAATCATTTGTAGAAGACGTAGAATTTTTTGCCGAAGATGCCGGGCGCGCCGACCCTGTTTATTTAGCAAAAATGATTGAACTGGTTATTGCTGCCGGAGCTACTGTGGTAAATATTCCCGATACGACGGGCTATTGCTTGCCGCATGAATACGGAGAAAAAATCAAATACTTGGTAGAAAATGTCAAAGGAATTGACAAAGTAACAATTTCGGTTCACTGCCACAACGATTTGGGCTTGGCTACCGCCAACTCAATTTACGGTTTGATAAATGGTGCGCGGCAAGTAGAATGTACTATCAACGGCATTGGCGAACGCGCCGGCAATACATCGCTGGAAGAAGTAGTGATGATTCTGCAAACCCACAAATACCTTGGGTTAGAAACTAACATCAAAACGCAGCACCTTTGCCCATTGAGCAAACTCGTTTCCCGCCTGATGCGCATGCCTGTGCAGCCCAACAAGGCGATTGTCGGGGCTAACGCTTTTGCTCACTCTTCAGGCATTCACCAAGATGGCGTCTTGAAAAAACGCGAAAATTACGAAATCATAGACCCTGCCGATGTAGGCGCAGGCAGCAGCAGCATTGTTCTCACCGCCCGTAGCGGACGCGCCGCGCTCAACTACCGATTGGAAAATCTGGGTTACAAATTAGACCGCGCCGAACTGGATTTGGCATACGAGCATTTCCTTGTGATGGCAGACCAATACAAAAACATTAACGACGAACATTTGCAGCAGTTGATGGAAAAAATGCGGTTGAAAGCCGAAGTTTAAAATTTCTTAAAAAAACACGGGTAAAGCATTGGATTTTTCAAGGGTAATGCTTAATTTTGAACAACTTGTTAATGCTTATGCTATTCAACTTGGTGCTCGTGCTAGTCATTCTTCTTCTGCCGATTGTCGGATGAGAAGTTGCGCGATGTACCCATAAATCAGAAGCCTTTTCATCCGACCGATGAAAAGGCTTTTTTATGAATCTTACAACAGGTAATAACTTCTTTGCGGACTTTGCAAAAAATCATTGCGCCCTCTGCGGTTGAACCTGTTTTACTGCTAAGAACGCCAAGTTTTATACTAAGAAAGCTGAGTTAAACCCATTTAGCAATCTTATCAAAGCTATACGACCATGTATTACAACGACAAAACCGTATCTTTTTTTGACGGTAAATTCCAAAAGAGCAAGGAAGTAGTTATCAGTCCTTTTTCGCAAAGCCTGCACTACGGGCTGGGTGTTTTTGAGGGACTGAAAGCCTATCATACACAGCACGGCGTGCGCATTTTCAAGCCGACGGAGCATTTTGTCCGCATGAAAAAAACAGCCGAAGCACTGCACATGACGTTTGACTACGACATTTCCGAACTGGAAAAAATCGCCTATGAGTTGCTGGAACGCAACAAACTGAAAAATGCCTACATCCGCCCTATGCTCATTGCTGCCGATAATATGGCGCTCATACCGAGCGGCGATGCGAAACTGTTCATGGCGGCTTGGAAGTGGCCGCGCTACCTCGGCGACCGCCTGCTCAATACCTGCATCAGTCCCTACGTACGCATTAGCCCCAAGGCCATGCTCGTGATGGGAAAAATTACAGGCGGCTATGTGCCCAACATCATGGCAAGCGCCGATGCCAAACAGCGCGGATTTGATGAAGCCATCATGCTGGATGAAAACGGCTATGTAGCCCAAGCGCCCGGTGCTAATATTTTCATTGAAAAAGACGGCGTGCTGATTACCCCCCCATTAGGATGCGTCATGCCGGGCATTACACGCGCAACGGTGATGGATTTGGCAAAAGCCCTCAAAATAGAAGTCCGCGAGCGGATTATCACCGTAGAGGAAATGTTGGAAGCCGATGCGGCCATGTTTACCGGCACAGCAACCGAAATCGCAGGCATTGCCTCTGTGGACGGACAAATGCTCAAACTGCCCTATAACAAGTCGCAGTGCGCCCGCATCGCTGAAGCCTACGATGAATTAGTGCATTCTGTTCATGAACCTGCCTACACGATTATCTAATGGAACTCAATAAGTTTAGCCGCACTTTTACCCAAGACGAAAGTCTGCCTGCTGCCAAAGCTATGCTCTACGGCGTAGGGCTTACCGATGAGGACATGAACAAAGCCCAAATCGGGATTGCCAGTACAGGTTATGAGGGAAACACCTGCAATATGCACCTCAACGCACTTGCTACGCGTGTAAAGGCAAGTTTAAATGCGACCAATCGCCTCATTGGGCTGACCTTCAACACCATTGGCGTATCTGACGGGATGACCAACGGCACAGATTGGATGCGCTACTCGCTGCCCAGCCGCGATGTAATTGCTGATTCCATAGAAACCATCGTTGGCGGACAGTGCTACGACGGCGTGGTAGCGCTCGTAGGCTGCGACAAAAATATGCCCGGCGCAATGATTGCCATCGGCAGGCTGAACCGCCCTGCCATCGTGATTTACGGCGGCACAATTAACTCCGGTCGCTATGACTACGGGCAGTACAAAGGCAAAAAGTTAGACATCATATCGGTTTTTGAGGCTTATGGCAAAAAAGTAGCCGGCACGATTACCGACGAAGAGTACAAAGGCGTTATTAAAAATGCAATTCCCGGCGCGGGCGCTTGCGGCGGCATGTACACCGCCAATACGATGGCAACCGCTATTGAAGCCTTAGGCATGAGCCTGCCTAACAGCAGTTCGTTTCCTGCTATCAGCCCGATGAAACACGCCGAGTGCGATCAAATCGGCGAGGCAATGTACCGCGCCTTGCAATTAGATTTGAAGCCCCGCGACATCATGACTTTTGAAGCGTTTGAAAATGCAATCACAATGGTCATGGCGCTGGGCGGCTCTACCAACGCCGTGCTGCATTTGCTCGCAATGGCAAAAGCGGTTGGCGTAAAACTCACCCTCGCCGATTTTCAGCGCATCAGCGACCGCACGCCCTACATTGCCGATTTGAAACCAAGCGGCAAGTACTTCATGGAAGATCTCTGCAACATCGGTGGAGTACAGGCGGTAATGAAAATGCTCCACGCCGAAGGACTCATTCACGGCGACTGCATGACCGTTACAGGTAAAACAGTCAAAGAAAATCTGGCTAATTCGTCTGGTTTGCAGGAAGGGCAGGAAATCATCCGCCCGCTCAATGACCCTATCAAGGCAAGCGGACACATTCAGATTCTTTATGGAAACCTTGCCCCCGAAGGTGCGGTTGCCAAAATTACAGGCAAAGAAGGCGAACGTTTCGAAGGCAAAGCTCGCGTTTATGATTCAGAACAAGCGCTTAACGAGGGCATCGCCCGACAGGAAATTCAGCCCGGCGAGGTGGTGGTGATTCGCTACTGCGGACCGAAAGGCGCGCCCGGCATGCCCGAAATGCTCAAACCGACTTCGGCAATCATGGGGGCGGGGCTGGGCGATCAAGTAGCGCTCATTACCGACGGACGTTTTTCAGGCGGCACGCATGGCTTTGTGGTAGGACACATTACGCCCGAGGCGCAAGTAGGCGGCACAATTGGACTAATTCGCAACGGCGATACCATCCTTATTGATGCGGTTAATCGCCGATTAGAGGTGTTGGTGAGCGATGAGGAACTAGCCCAGCGCCGCAGCGAGTGGCAAATGCCCCCCTACAAAGTCCAAAGCGGTGTACTTTGGAAATACATCAAAAGCGTGAGTTCCGCTTCCGAAGGCTGCGTTACCGACGCATAGTCATTAATGGGCTTTCAGTCAGACCCACAGGGTCGGACCGAGATGGAAGGCGTACGTTTCATTTCGATGATCGTAGTACAACAAAATAGTTAATGAGGTTAATCAATTTTTGGGAATAATTTTATGGGAATGCTTTTGCAGGACGAGGCTGAGTTATCTACAGCCATCAATTCACAAACCCTAATGGGCGAGTGTATCATGGAAAAAAAAGGAATCAGCGGGGCGGAAGCGGTGGTGCTGTCGCTGCTGGCTGAAGGAGTTGAGTGTGTGTTTGGCTATCCGGGGGGGGCAATTATGCCTGTTTATGATGCGCTGTACAACTACCGCGACCGTTTGCAGCACTTTCTGGTGCGCCACGAGCAAGGAGCAGCCCATGCCGCACAGGGTTATGCACGTGTAAAACGCCGCGCGGGCGTCTGCATGGCAACCTCTGGACCAGGGGCCACCAACCTCATTACAGGCATTGCCGATGCGATGATTGACTCCACGCCCATTGTCTGCATCACGGGGCAGGTCGGCAAGCATTTGCTGGGCACAGATGCCTTTCAGGAAACCGACGTAATCGGTATTTCCATGCCAATTACCAAATGGAATTATCAGGTTACACGCGCCGAAGAAATTCCCGAAGCTATTGCCAAAGCCTTTTATATTGCCCAAAGTGGCCGTCCCGGCCCGGTGCTGGTGGACATTACAAAGAATGCGCAAATCGAAATTTTTGATTTTCAATATCGCAAATGCGCCAAAATCCGCAGTTATTTTCCTAAGCGCAAGGTAGATTTGAGCGCCATAGAACGCGCCGCCGACTTGATTAATCAGGCAGAGCGTCCATTTATGCTTATCGGACAAGGAGTAATTCTATCCGGCGCACAGGAAGAAGTCAAAGAAATGGCAGAAAAAGCAGGGATTCCCGTGGCAAGTACGCTGCTGGGGCTGTCGGCTATGAGCGTTCATCATCCGCAATATGTAGGTTATTTGGGTATGCACGGCAACTATGGCCCCAATGTGCTTACCAATCAATGCGACGTGCTGATTGCGGTCGGAATGCGTTTCGACGACCGTGTAACAGGGCGTTTGGACGGCTACGCCAAACAGGCAAAAGTAATTCATATAGAAATTGACCCTGCCGAAATTGATAAAAACGTAAAAACCGAAGTGGCGATTGTAGCCGATGCCAAAGAAGCCTTGCAAGCACTTTTGCCGCTGTTGGAAGCCAAACGCTACCCCGAATGGATGGCGTGCTTTCAAGCATGCGACACTACTGAATATGAAAAAGTCATTGCCAAAGATTTTGCGCCTACCACTCCTCTGCCCAAAATGGCCGAAGTAATTCGCTTGCTTTCGCAAAAAACAAAAGGCAAAGCCATTATCGCCACCGACGTAGGCCAACACCAAATGATGGCTACACGCTACTACGAGTTTGACGAGCTACACAGCAACATCACCTCTGGCGGTCTGGGAACGATGGGCTTCTGCCTGCCCGCCGCGATTGGCGCAAAGGTCGGTCGCCCCGACAGAGAAGTCATCGCCATCATCGGCGACGGTGGCTTCCAGATGACCTTGCAGGAGTTGGGCGTGATGATGCAATACAACATCCCTGTTAAAGTACTGATTCTGAATAATAATTTTCTTGGCATGGTGCGGCAGTGGCAGCAACTGTTTTTTGACCGCCGCTATTCAAGTGTGGACATCCAAAACCCCGACTTTGTAAAACTGGCAGAGGCGTATTACATGCCCGCTCGCCGTGTAGAAACTCGCGAACAGTTAGCCGAAGCGATAGACGAAATGCTTAATAGCGCATCGGCCTACTTTCTGGAAGTGATGGTAGAAAAAGAAGACAACGTATTCCCGATGGTGCCTTCGGGCGCTTCTATCGCTGAAATCCGCTTGGAGTAGGTGTATATAGCACACGGATTAAGGCGATATCAGCGTTCAAAAAAAATTAAACAAAAACAACAATTATTTTATGCAGGCATTAGAAGAAAATCAGCAACGATACACCATTTCCATTTTCACCGAAGACAAAGTTGGTCTTTTGAGTCGCATCACGGCGATTTTTACGCGCCGAAAAATCAATGTGGACAGCCTGACTGTTTCCGAAACGGAGAACAAGGGCATCAGCCGCTTTACTGTCGTTATCCGCACATCGCCCGACCGCATCGCTGTCATTGTGCGGCAGATTGAAAAGCAAGTCGAGGTGCTGAAAGCCTTTTACTACAACGACGATCAAATTGTTTACCAAGAGCTTGCGCTGTATAAAATGCCGACAGAGGCTTTTGCAGGCAGTCAAGTGGTGGAAAAAATCCTCCGCGACAACTACGCCCGCGTCATCACGATTGAACCCGAGTTTATCGTCATTGAAAAAACGGGACACGAAGAGGAAACCACCAAACTTTTTGAGGAATTGAAGCCCTATGGCGTGCTGAGCTTTGTCCGCTCCGGCAGGATTGCCATTGCCAAACCGATGAAACTGCTGCGAGTGCATCTGGAAGAATTGGAAAGCATTTCAGAGTTTTAACAGAGGAAATTTTTTTTGCAAAAAGGACTTGCGCCTCATAAGCGATAGCCAAAATTATAGTGCTGTTGTGCTTTCGTGTGTGCGTACTTGCTTTATGGTATGATACCATTATGAATCGCATGATGGGCAAATTGAGGCTGTCCAAAAAGTAACACGGACTTTAGCCTGTGATTTCCTAAATAGCTGATAATCAAATAGCTATAGACGGAAGTCTGTGCTACATTCAGCCTTTTTGGGACAGCCTCAAAATCTACGTGGTAAATGATTCATTCCGGTATTGCATTATATCAATTCAGGATAGACATTGATCGCATGAACTTCGTTAAAAAAGCTGCCGTATTTGATTTTTTGTAGTAAAATAGCGCATTTTATTAATAAAATGTCATTGGCATGGCAGCTGTAACTTCCTAATATGACCGCGTCACACTGAATCTTGCATAACTACTTAAATTTGTGCAGTAAAATGTAAACACTCTTTATCAACTGTGTTCAAATGCAAGCCAAAGGGTGTGCGAGTAATTGACAGTCTGCAAGTAACCAACGCACAGCCTGAAAAATGTGATACGTTTCAATTTGACTGATTACTTAAAGAAAAATAAAAAACTTTTGGCGAGTTCGGATTTTACGGACTAATTTGGCTACTCATTCGTTACTAAGGGTAGAATCCCCTAAATCCACTTACCAATGGCTACCAACAATATCACGTGTTCATTTTGTGGTGCAGGAAAAACGCAGGTTTCTCTAATGGTATCGGGCATTGATGCTCACATTTGCGATACATGTATTGTGCAGGCTTATGACCTGTGGCAGCAAGAAATGCAGCCGCGTAAGAAAACGCGCCCTAACCTACAGTTAGTAAAGCCCACAGAGATAAAACGTCATCTTGACCAGTACATCATCGGGCAGGATAAAGCTAAGAAGATAATCTCTGTAGCTGTGTATAATCACTACAAGCGTCTGTTGCAAAAGTCCAAAGACGATGAGGTAACTATTGAAAAGTCTAACGTGCTGTTGGTTGGTGAAACGGGAACAGGCAAAACGCTGATTGCCAGAACGTTGGCTAAGTTGTTGCAAGTGCCGTTTGCTATTGCAGATGCTACCTCAGTAACCGAGGCGGGCTATGTGGGCGAAGACGTAGAAACGATTTTGACCCGTTTATTGCAGGCTGCCAACTACGATGTGGATGCGGCCGAACGCGGCATTGTTTATATTGATGAAATTGACAAAATTACCCGCAAAGGCGACAACCCTTCTATCACACGCGACGTGAGCGGCGAAGGCGTGCAGCAAGCCCTGCTCAAAATGCTGGAAGGAACGATTGTAAACGTGCCTCCGCAAGGCGGCAGAAAGCACCCTGATGCCAAATTGGTGCAAATCAATACAGAAAATATTCTGTTCATTTGCGGCGGTGCATTTGAAGGAATTGATAAAAAAATAGCCAATAGATTGGAAACCCGTCCGATTGGTTTTGGCAGTCAGTCTTTTGCGTTGAAATCGGGGCAGAACAATTACGACTTGTTAGAACATTTGACCGCACAGGATCTGCGCAGCTTTGGACTGATTCCTGAACTGATTGGTCGCCTGCCGATTATTGCCACTTTGGAGCCTTTGGATGCCGCAGCCCTCCGCCTGATTCTGACCGAACCGAAAAATGCCATTACCAAACAGTATAAAAAACTGTTTGAGATGGAAAAAATCAAACTGCACTTCACCGATGAAGCGTTAGATGTGATTGTAGAACGTGCCGACGCGCTCAAATTAGGCGCTCGTGGACTCCGCGCTATCTGCGAAACCATGATGCTGGAAGCGATGTATGAACTTCCGACAGCAGGTGTCAAAGAATTTATTGTGGATGGTCAATATGCTCGCCGCCAGATAGAAAAGGTATATGCGCTGCGCAGTAAAGATGCACATTTCAAGGCAGCCTAACGAGCGCACCTCGAATTTTGGAATGATGAATAACGTATCAGTTAAATTTTACAGTAGAAAGCGCTAATATTTTCGCCGATGACATAAAAAGAATGTCGCTCCACTATCAGGCGCGGCAGTTTATCCCAGTCGGTGCTGAACGGCTCGGGGTTGTCGTCTGTATATAACTTGCACCTGTAAACTTGCACATTTCCTTAAAATTCATGCAGCCGCTGCGCGATGTTCAGGCGCACGGCTAACGAAGTGAAACTGATGTTACTATTACGGGCGGCATCATCGCTTTGCAAACGACGAAGCACTTGTTTAAAATCAATAAACAGGTTGTGCTTGAGTTGATAAGAAGCCGTAAAATCGCCAAAGATCAGGTTGCTTGCGATGCCCTGCCCGATGTGGTTGCCATATTCCTGTTGGCGGGTAGTATTGTCTAACAGAATATTGCTTCCCCAGTTCGTATTAGGTCCGTCTAATCCTTGTTGTGCATAAATCAGCTTGCCTGTCAGCATCAAGCGCGGAATGGGCTGGTAGCGGGCAATGCCTATGAATTCGCGGAAGTTCGCGCCCAGTGGATGTGCCAGCGCTTGGTTGAAATGTGCATGGTTAGACAGCGACTCGTCGTCGAAATGCGTATAGGTGTAAGGACGCACGGCGTTATACTCCGCCTGTAAATCCAGATTTTTGATACCCAGCGCGTCAATATATTTGACACCTGCCTGCAAGCCGTGCTTGTTTCCCCACCAACCATCACCTGCGCGGGCTTCGGAGAGTTTGAATTCATCTAAAACAAACTGCCCGTAGAACTGAAACTGTTTGAGAAAGTTCCAGCGCCAATCGAAGCCGATCATGGCATTGTCGCCGCTGCCGACTTGCTGCTCTACCCAGCGGTAAAAAATAATCGGATTCAGGTAAGACAAGTCAAAAGTATCGTTTCTGAAGCCATCGCGCCGACCATAGACCACAGACTCGAACAAGCCTATGTTCAGATTTTCAGTAATATTAATCCCTAAATGGTGGAAAACAGCGTATTTTTTTGGATAAACGCGGTTTGTTCCAAAAGCATCTGATGTAAGTTGTGTGTAAGAATTAGTGTAATTAATCTTCCAGATGCGGGTATTAAAGCGAGCAAACAGGTAATTAGCCGAAAAATCGGAAAGGATTAGTGAGCGATATCCATTGCCGTAGAACTGTTTGTCGTGCCCTAACTGAAAAGACATAATGTTCTTCAAAATGTCAAAAGCTACATAGCCGCGAGCCGTCAGCGCCGAAACGCCTGTATTGTCTAATACGCCCGACTCGGTGCGGGTTTTCCAGAAACCTTCGCCCGGTACAGCATTATTTGCTGCAATGTAATCCATCACATAGTTGGGAAATAGCATGATGTTATCGGCCAAGTAAGTATAAAAACCGACGCGATTGGCAATCAGCCCGCGCATTTCTGCACCGCGCGTATTGAGAAAAGGACGATTTTCTGAATCCGTTGCTATGCCCATTCCCAAGTGCAATACAGGGTTTACGTGCAGGTTAAAATCTTTGACATTGACACGATAAAAATCGGACTGATGCTCGTAGAAAGTACCTAAAATCGGGCGCTTGGTTTTGTCGTTGGTACTGTCTGCCCATTCGGAGTTGTCGTTGAGCAAATAGAACAGGTTGAACCGATCAATTTTATTGAGCATCATTCGGTTTTCTTTCAGGATGCTGTCGGCAAGGGCCGCTACGCCGCGCCGCTCTAAAAGTTTGATAGAAAGCATCAGATTTTCGGAAAACTTACCGCGCCTGATCTCGTAGCGTTCGACCAGATGCTGATAATCCTGATTGTAAGGAACAAGGGCACTCTGTGCCGCGACTGTGAGCGGTAGCGCAAGCAATAAGCCGATTATAAGACGTTTCATCATAGGTATTGATATTTGCATAAAAAGTAGCCTGTTGCTATTGGGGAAAATGTCTTACGCATTTTGAAGGATGTGCCACATAGCCTGCCTACCTTGCCAATACTCTGCGAAGCCAACGTGGTAAGATAATGACACCAATAAAAAGGTATGGATAGTAAGTATAAAGCCGCCAGAATAGTGCCAATGCCACACCAAATCCGCCGATATACTGCCCAAAGAAAAAATCGAACGAAAGCTCTGCCGTACCGCTGCTGCCCGGGGTAGGCGAAATGAGCATGATTACCCACATGACAATGTGGCGGGCAAATACGAGCAGATGATTTTCCCAAGTCAGTGTAGAAAAAGCTGCCAGTAAACAGTTGACCATCAGATATCGCGCCGACCATACAAAGATAGTAGAAACAATGGCATTTGCCCAGTAGCGGGCATCTTTGCCTTTGATCTCTTCCGAAGCGATAATCACCTCATTGCCAATTTCTTTGGCAGAGCGGCGAAAACGTCGCAGGAAGCCAAAAGATGTAATTCGCGTAATTAGCCAACGAAAGCCGTGCGGCTTGAAAAATAGTCCCCATGCAAAAAATGAGGTATAGGCAGCAATCAGTGTGTAGCTGGTCCAGAAAGTAGCCTTTAGTCCCGAACCCAACAGTCCGCTACCACCTTCTACTAAAGGAAATACATCGCCTTGAGAAAGCAACAAGGCCAGCGGAGCGGCAATGATGAAGAATGAGTTGTCTAACAGCGCCGTGAGCATCACATAGGCAAGCGCTTTACCGAATTTGATACCTTCGCGGTTGATGATAAAAACGGCAATAGCAGTGCCGCCAACGGCCGAAGGCGTTACCGCAGAGGCAAATTCCCAAAGCAAGACAGTATAAATACTTGATTTCCAGCTTAAATCCTGATTAGTCAGGTAGCGAATCCGCCAAATGTAGCCCGCGTCGCGAACGAAAAGCACCAGCACAGCCATAAAAATCCAAACCAAATTTGCCTTCTGAAAATATTCAGTAACAGCCTTTATATCTACATTGGTAGCGAACATGTAAACCGCCACGCCTAAACCAATGAGTATTGGTAGAATAACTTTAGAAGGATTAATTGATTTGAGGATTTTTTCCTGATCTTGTTGCATAGGGGGCTTGCATTTATTACTGTGCGGTTAAACGTTTTTTGTCTTTCACGTACAAACTGCGTTAAGCTAAGGCTTGCATTTATTACTGTGCGGTTAAACGGCTTGTTCGGGTTCGGGGTTGACAATTATAAAGTCGTTATAACCTTCGCCCAACCGTATGCCTATTTCGCCGGATTGGAGCAGTTCCAAAATAGCCAGAAAATTAAAAATGACAACCACTTTTTGGGGCTGCCGCTCGATGAGTTCCGTAAAAGTAAGATAGCGGGCTTCTTTGATCCACAGACGAACGACCTCTTTTTGTCCCTCCAGCGTGTAGGGATAAGGTAAGATACGATGGACAGGCTTTTGCTGCTCTAAAGCAAATCTGCGCATCACTTTTTCATAAACGCGCAGCAATTTGTAAAGGTCTATGTGTTGCAGTTCGGCTTCTACGCCTTGCGAGTTGGCAATTTCCAGCAATTCGGCAGCGAGGTTGCCACGCGGCTCCATCGCCATGCGTTCTTCTTCGCGCTGTGCAAATTCGCCAACGACTGACTTGTATTTTTTGTACTCCAGCAGGTGGCGCACAAGCTCTTCGCGCGGGTCTATTTCTTGTCCTTTTTCGTCTAATTCGGGACGCGGGAGCAGCATTTTCGCCTTGATGCGCATCAGCGTCGCGGCTACAACCATAAAATCGCCTGCCACATCCATATTAATCTGTTCCAATTGGTGCAAGTAGTCCAAAAAATCGGCTGTGATTTTGGCAATCGGAATGTCGTAAATATCCAATTCGTCCCGCTCGATAAAAAACAGGAGCAAGTCAAAAGGCCCCTCGAAAAGAGGCAACCTGATAGCAAAAGTATCGCTTGATAGGGTCTGCAAGGCTATAGTGCGACTTCTGATAAGAACTTAATCCGCATCAGACGCAGTTCTTCTTCGGTAAATTCATCGCCCAGCGCCTGTAAAGCTACTTTGATATTATCCGTTTCTGCACTAAGGAAATATTCGAAGATCGCATCTTGTGCGTCTTTTTCCAGCATCTGGTTGATGTAGTAGTCTAAGTTGAGCTTAGTACCAGAGTAGCAGATGTGCTCAATCTCTTCGATCAGTTCTGCCAGCGTCAGATTTTTAGATTCGGCAATCTCTACTAAGTCCACTTTTCGATCAATCTGCTGGATGATAAATATCTTGGTCTTGGACTTATTGACTGTGGATTTGACTAATACGTCGGCAACTGTCGTAATATCGTTTTCTGCTACGTAGGCGGCAATCATATCAATAAAAGGCTTGCCGAATTTTTGTGCTTTGCTAATCCCTACGCCATTTACCTGCGCCAACTCTTGCAGGGTTGTTGGATAGGTAGTAGCCATTTCTTCGAGCGAAGGCTCTTGGAAAATCACGTAGGGGGGCAGGTTTCTTTGCTTAGCTACTTTTTTGCGCAGGCCGCGCAGCATTTCGTAGAGGGTTTTGTCGTAAGCACTGCCCTGCATGGCACTGTCTGACTCATCGGCAGTCAGTTCAACCTCAGCCCCTGTGTAGTCGTGGTCTTTGACAAAACTGATCGGTGTAGGGCGCTCTATGAAAGCTAGTCCTTTTTCTGCCATTCTAAGACTCTGGGGGGCATCCAAATCCTTGTCTATGTAGCCGAAGAGCATCGCCTGTCGGATAATGCTTTTCCACTCCTGTTCGGTGAGTGCTTCGCCCTTTTTAAAAACCGGCAGTTTTTCGTGTCCGTAGCTAAGTACATACTGTTCGGTTGTGCCGCGCAGAATGTTGATTAGGTGGTCTGCTGCAAAGCGTTGCCCCGTACCTTGTATGGCGTGTAAGAGAAGTAACAGCCATTCTTTAGCTTCAAAGTATTTTTCTTTGGGCAGGTTGCAGTTGTCGCAGCCGCCTCCTTCTTTGCAGAGGCTGTCGTTGTAAACTTCGCCAAAGTAATGGAGCAATTGCCTGCGACGGCATACTGAACTTTCGGCATAAGCTGCCATTTCTTGCAGCAGCAGTTTGGCATTCTCGCGTTCGGTAACGCTCTTGTCTTTGTTGAATTTTTCGAGTTTGCTAATGTCGTCGGGGCTGTAAAACATCAGACAGAACCCTTCCAGCCCGTCGCGGCCGGCACGCCCTGTTTCCTGATAGTAGCCTTCCAGTGATTTGGGCGCATCGTAGTGCACCACAAAGCGAACATCGGGCTTATCTATGCCCATCCCGAAGGCAATTGTGGCTACTATTACGTCCACATCTTCATTTAGGAAGGCATCCTGATTTTTGATGCGCACGTCTGCATCCAGCCCGGCGTGGTAGGGCAGCGCCTTAATATCGTTAACGGTCAGTAGTTCTGCAATTTCTTCCACTTTTTTGCGGCTTAGGCAATAAACAATGCCCGACTTGCCTTTGTGGTTGCGGATAAAGCGGATGAGTTGTTTTTGGGTATCTATCTTAGGGCGGACTTCGTAGTGCAGGTTTGGACGATTGAAAGAAGACTTGAAGATGGCAGCCTCTTCCATGTGCAGGTTCTTTTGAATATCTGCCTGTACTTTGGGCGTAGCTGTTGCCGTGAGGGCAATAATCGGAAAGTTGCCAATCTGATCTACGATAGTCTTAATCCGGCGGTACTCGGGGCGGAAATCATGCCCCCATTCAGAAATACAGTGCGCTTCGTCTACGGCTACGAAGGAGATCTTCGCATCTTTCAAGAAAGCAATATTTTCGTCTTTGGTGAGCGATTCGGGTGCTACGTACAGTAGTTTAACCTCACCGTTGATCGTTTCCTTTTTGACGCGGTTCAACTCGGACTTGGTCAGTGTAGAGTTGAGGAACTGCGCATTTACCCCAAAAGCATTGAGCTGATCTACCTGATTTTTCATCAGTGCAATCAGCGGAGAGATTACAATGGCAGTACCCGGCATTACAATGGCAGGCAACTGATAGCAAAGCGACTTGCCTGCTCCTGTCGGCATAATGACTAAAGTATTTTTACCACTCATCAGGTTGCGGATGACTGCCTCCTGATTACCCCGAAAATGACCGTAGCCGAATACGGTTTTCAAGGTGTTTTTGAGTTCATCTTGTATTTGTTCTGTCTGCACCATACGGCTCACAAAAGTTGAGAGTTGGAAATGTAAAAACTATCAGACGGGTTTAGCCGACACCATAGTTGATCTGCATTCACACACTCAGAACAGTAAAAAATTATGAAATTAATGCGTCAATCGCACGTGCTAAGTCCCTGTCTTTCTGGGTTACAGTATTACCTGCATCGTGTGTGCTCAACTTGATTTCCACCCTGTTGTACACATTGTACCAGTTGGGGTGATGATCCATTTTTTCAGCGATCAGCGCAACTTTTGCCATAAAGCCGAACGCTTCTACGAAGTCCTGAAACACAAAGGTTTTCTGCAAACAATTATTTTCTTCTCTCCAATCCATTATCGTGTGGAATTGCTTAGGTAAAATTAAGCTAAAAAAAACTGAAATCGGAAACAGTTGTTATTTTTTCCCATTCAGGCAGTTGCTGTGTAAACAGTATCGGATGTAAGAATTTCGTTTAAAATAACAGTAAACCGCCATACTTCCTCAAAGGTATTATACAACGGCGTAGGTGCAATTCGGATTACGTCGGGTTCGCGCCAATCGCAGATTACCCCTGCTTTTAGCAGCTTTTCGAAGGCTTTTTTGCCGTCTTTGATCACTACGAGCGAGAGTTGGCAACCGCGCTGTTGTGGATCTTCGGGTGTAAGAATCCGTACTAATTCTCTGCCTGCACCTGCATTTATTTCCTGTAATAAATAAGCCAGAAATGAGGTCAGACGAATACTTTTCTTGCGCAAGTTATCTATACCGGCGCGGTCGAATATTTCCAGCGATGCGCGATGTGCGGCAAAAGGCAGTATTTGTCCGCAGCTCAACTGCCAGCCTTCGGCACCGTACATTGGCTCAAATCCTTTTTGCATCAGGAAGCGGGTCTCTTCGCGATGGCCCCACCATCCTGCCAATCGCGGCAAATCGGGACTGTCGGCATGGCGCTCGTGTACGAACACGCCTGATGTGCCGCCCGGCCCTGAGTTGAGATATTTATAGGTACACCAAACGGCAAAATCCACCCCCCAGTCGTGCAGTTGCAAAGGTATATTGCCGGCTGCATGTGCCAGATCGAAACCTACTTTTGCACCTGTCTGACGTGTTGCAGTGGCAATGCGCCCCAATTCGAAGGCCTGACCAGTGTAGTAATGAACGCCTCCGAAAAGCACTAGGGCGAGACTGTCGGCGTGTTCCAGAATGATGCGTTCGATATCAGCGGTGCGGAGCGTAGTTTCGCCTGCTCGCGGAGCAATTTCTACGATTGCAGCGGCGGGATCCAGCCCGTGCAGTTTTACCTGACTTTCTACGGCATACTGGTCGGAAGGGAATGCTCCGGCTTCCATGATGATTTTGTAGCGCTGTGCAGTCGGGCGATAAAATGAAATCATCATTAGGTGCAAATTGACCGTCAGCGTGTTCATAATCACTACTTCGTGGGGCAGCGCACCTACCAGCCGTGCAGCGGAATCACGCATGGTGCGGTGGTAGTGCAACCAAGGGGGATTCCCCTCGAAATGTCCTTCAACAGCTAGTTCTGCCCAGCGTTGCATCTCCTCGCCAACATAGCGACTCGCCGCCTTAGGTTGTAAGCCCAGCGAGTTGCCGCAAAGGTAGATTTTGGGCGTACCGTCGGCTTGTTGCGGGATCAGAAACTCCTCGCGGAAGGAACGAAGCGAGTCCTGCTCATCCATCCGGCAGGCAAATTCATGTGTATTTTCAAACGGATGTTGCATGTGCATGGCAGTAAAACTCCCTAAAATTACATTGTTTGATTGATTTGAGATACGTTCCGTGTATTTTCGCTCGTTTTAATGTATATTCAAGCTTCAGAACCCTATAAGACGTGCAGGTTGCTCAAAAGCACTGCACAAGTAAACTTACCCCATTATCTTACTGTTGCAATTGTATGATTAAAGTTGCTTTGGTAGATGACCATCAGATTATTCGCGACGGCATCAAAAAGCTGTTGGCAGATGAGGAAGATATAGCCGTTGTAGCTGAGGCATCCAGCGTGAAGGAGGCTTTGCAAATGCTGGAAAGGCATCGTGTGCATCTGCTAATTACTGATATTTCTATGCCCAACGGCTCAGGATTTGACCTGATTAAGGCTATTGCTGCACACAAAGATCTCAAAGTAGTCATCTTAAGTATGCATACCGAAGAAGCCTATGTAAAGCGGGCGATCGAAATGGGTGTCTCTGGCTATCTGACCAAAGACATTTCGCGATTGGAGCTTGTTCGGGCCATCCACGCAGTTTACGAAGGCGAAAACTATTTCAGCGATGCCATTAGCCGCGTAATGATGAATACGATGATTAAGAAAGCCCGCCGCCCTAATAATTTGGATAAACCTGCCGAAAGCAGGCTCACTGCTCGCGAGAAAGAAATTATCCGCCACATTTTGGACGGACTGAGCAGCCCCGAAATTGCAGAAAAACTGTTTATCAGCCACCGAACAGTAGAAAACCACCGCGCCAATATTATGAACAAACTCAAAGTCCGCAATACGATCGAACTGGTGCGCAAAGTGCTCGAAGTGGATTTCTGGGAGCGGGCGTAAAACAAATGCGCAACTAATTATCGCCTAAAAGCCAAACTTAAAACCACCCAGCAGGTAGCCGCTCAGGATGGCGCGTTCGGAAACCACGATGCTGTTGTTGGTAAACATTGCCGTAACAATCTGATTTTGACCCAGATTGGCGATGTTATTGCCGCTGATGAACCACTCATGCCGCTTGCCTTTCGGAGTGTAGCGCAGCGATGGATTGATGAAGAAAATTTCGTTGGACGTAATCTCTGCGTTCTGATAACGGTATTCCAGCATCAGTTCCCAGACCAACTGCCCGTACTTGCCGCGAAACTTGGTGTAAGGCTGCCACTGGCGGAAGGTATTCTGCCTGTCCGAAAAGCCGTAGTAAGACTGCGTCATAGAAAAGCCCAGCCCCAACTCTGCCTGAAAAACAGGCTCTTTGAAGATGGAATAAACACTGCCCCGATAGTTAAAGGTGCGGGTCGTAAAACGCGAAGGATTGCTGCCTTCAAAATTATCGCCTGCGCGATGAGCTACCACCATATTATTTTTGATGCCCAAAGGCAGGCGGCGAAACTTGTGGTCGTAGTTGCCAAACAACTGAATAGCCTCTGAAAGCGGTGCAAACAGGGTGCGCAAAACAATCGTATTGCGGTCTATGGATTCGGAAACATTGATAATTTCGTTGACAGAGCGCGTGTAGCTAAGGTTTGCAAACAACATGCTGCCTTTCAGGATATTCATGCGGCGCAGGCTCAAAATCAGGCTTTCGTTGCGGGCAGGCGTGCTGCCGACTATCTCGCCGTTTTGCTTGAATGTCCGGTAATCTCTGATGAACGGATGCGTAAGCAGCTGCTCAGCTACGGCGTAGCGATGCTTGATATTCCACTGCAAAGAAAGTTGACTTTCGCCGATTTGCTTGGAAAGTTCTGCCTCAGGCTCAAACAGCCAGCGACCGCGCCGCGTAGTAGCCGCCGTTGCCGCGCCTGCATCCAGCCGATGGTCAAAGTACAGCGCCTGCGCCGTCAATTTGAGTTCTGCTATGCGCCCCAGCGCCTGCATCGTTTGTATGCCGCCTTTGTAGAGGCTGTTGGCAAGGCGCAAATTGTTGCGCGGCTCATTTTCAGCCATCTCCAAACGGTTTTCCAACTGCTGATTTTTATGCTCAAACCCTGTGAAAAAACTTACAAAATGTCGCGTATTTTGCTTTCTGCTGAATTCGCTGCGCAGCGAGTAGAACTGGTCGCGGGTTTGTAGCGGCTGTTCGGCGCTAAAACCTGCTTCGGAAAACGACAGCCCCAGAAAAGGCGCAGCGCTGCGGATGGCAAGCAACTGGTCGTTGGTGGCGTAGTGCTGCAAGGCGCGGCTTTTCCATATCCAGCGCGGGCTGAGCCTGCGGATGTAGGTAGCCTGCTGCCCAATGCTGAAATTGCGGTTGCGCAGGCGGGTTTCTACGTCCAGCGCACCCTCTGCGCGGTTATTGACCAATGACTCCTCCATTCGGTCGCCCGAAGGATTGTAGGTAAAGCTGTATTTCAGGTAATTGTCATCGTTTGGCTCGTGGGTGAGGTTGAGCATTACCGAGCCAAACAATACGGCGGTGCGGTTGCGGAACTGTTCGTTGAACGAAACAGCATTGCCGATAAAATTTTCAGTACGGTTGTTGCGGTCGGTTTGCCCGATGCGGTTGATGTAGCCGTAAATATCTAACTTGGTTTGTTTATTGTACCTGCGCGCAAAATTGAGCGCCGAAAACTGGCTGTTTTTGGTTGCCAGATTCATATTGCTCAGCAAAAAACGCGGCGAACTAATCTGGGAAGTGGTCGGTTGCAGGGCATCGTTTGCCTGCGACTCCATCACGTTGAGGATGCCGCCGCGCATTTCGTAGTAGTCTTGCTGGGTGATGGGCAGCTCGCCCGTGTTGTTAAAATCGCTGATGAGCGCTTTGTTGCCTCCCGAACCAAACATAAACAAATTGCTGTGCGCCGTGTAGCGATTGCCTGCTCCCGCGCTCAGGTTGCCCGTTGGTCTGCCTTTGAACTCATCTTTGAGCAGCACGTTCATCACAATGCCATTGCCGGAATTGTCTAAGTTGCTTTCCTTGTATTTGGTGTGCAGCTCTACTTCTTTGACCATATCAGCAGAAAGGTTCTGCGTTGCCATCTGGTGCTTGTTGCCAAAAAAATCATTGTTTTCTATCATGATTTTCCTGATAGGCTTGCCCTGATAAGATACCTTGCCGTCTTCATCTACCGAAATACCCGGCAGTTTTTTTAGCGCCTCGCCGAGGTTTTTCTCTGTGCCATCGCGCACGGCATCTATGTTGTAGAAAATCGTATCGCCTCTGATTTTAAAAGTAGAAGGCGGATAGCCGGGTATAATGATTTCTTTGAGCACTCTGGCTTTATCGGTAGTTAACTCTACAAAAAATTCATTTTTTTGCTCGCTTAGGTCAATGTATTTTTCTTCGGGTAGGTAACCCATAGCGGTTACTTTGAGCAGGTAGCGCCCCGGTTCGTGCGGCTTGAGCCGAAACCTGCCCTCCTGATCGGCAATGGCAAAGGCAAGTACCGCCGTAGTTTCCGGTTGCAGTAACTGCACATTGGCGCGGGCGATCGGCTGGCGCGTAGCCATATCTATCGCCTGCCCCGTCAGCGGAACCTGTGCAAAAAGCGTTGCAGGGAGTGTAAGCAGGATGCTTATGTAAAAAAAGACTCGTTGCCACATTAGTTAATGTTTCCTTTACAGTACCAGATTACAATTCCAGTTTCTCTTAATTTTTACCGGAGGAATTTGGTAAATTTTTCATAATTTCTTTCTTCAAAGTATCTTCATTGATTGCAGGCTTTGTGTTCAGGATTCCCTGCAAATCCTCTGTTTTTATTAACGTGCCTTCCGTTGGTCGCTCAATAGTTTGCTCGCTAATAAAACTGATTTTATTTGCCTCAATAGTCATCTGAGAGGTCTCTATTTTTAATATCAGTCCAGGCAAGCCGTAAGATATAAGTGGACCATGAGAAATAGGAATAGCATCCGTAAACCATGCCTCAACAGTTGTTCCCTTATCAGTTACACAGAAAGCCTTGCGGCAGGTCATTCCCGCAATGCTTGTTACCTCATTTAGAATAGTCCAGTTATGATGGCTAAGAGGTTCTTCTTTGCGTAATAAATTATTTTGTCTATTCAAGACTGTAACAATCACGCTATCACGGAAAGACTTGTAAATTTTTTGCAATACTTTTTGCCCAACTATGCTACTAGGAAGTACAATCGTCTGACTCACTTCATTTTTTAAAGGTATCTTTTCCGTATTATTACTCGGCTGCTGCATGGTGCTGACGTGTGTGGCACCATTTTCTTCATAGATAGATACATCCTTACCAGCCACCAGTACGCTGGGGGTAACCTGCATCATCGTTTTTAAGTCGGGATGTACGCTTTTTAGTACATGATCCTTTATTCGCTGTGTATATTCTACCCGCACCCAGCGTTCGGCAGGCTGGGCGATGGCTGTAATTAATAAAAATTGCAATAAAGCAAACAATAATATTTTTATGTAAGTCATTTTATTTTTATGGTTAGATTATTGCCTGAAGTATCTCTTTCAAAAAGAACTACTTCAGGCTTACCAAATCACTCTCTATTTTTTGCTAAAATTCATAACAGTCAACAGATGTTACTTCTGAGTCAACAATTGAGCAATCTGCTTTTAGCGTAAACCTTACTGTAAAATCACAATG